>JALGZU010000108.1 GCA_025774735.1 candidate division LCP-89 bacterium
GCAGGACGGTATCGAAATCGTCTACTGGAACACCTACGACGATCCGGCTGCAGCAACTCTCCAAAACGGCCGCGCTTACTTTTTCACCACGGCGCTGGATTATTCTCTGCCCGGATCTGAGCTATATGTGCAGCTCACTCCTGCCGGGGCACCCATCGTGATCCCACCCTCCGGGGGTAGTTTCGATTACAACATCGAAGCTGGGAATAACGGTTTATCCCCGGCTTCCGCCGACATCTGGTGCGACGTTACCTTGCCAAACGGATCCAGCTACGGTCCCACTCTGGGGCCGGTTATCGGTTTCCCATTTCAAGCAAGCTGGTCCACGAACCGGGACCGCACTCAGAGCGTTCCTGCCGGTGCACCCGCCGGGACCTATACCTACCACGGTTACGTAGGTACGTATCCCAGCACTGTTTACAATGAAGATAGCTTTACGTTTGAAAAGTCGGGCACTGACGGTTCCGGGGATTGGACCGAAGGCTGGATGAATTCCGGCGAACCGTTCCTGAATTCTGAAGGTATAAATGCGGCATCTGAGATCCCCGAAGTCTTCGCTCTGCACCAGGCGTACCCCAACCCCTTCAATCCGACTACCACGATCGGATTCGCTCTGCCTAATGCTGTGCATATGCAGCTCACCATCTACGATCTGCAGGGCCGAGTGGTGGCGGAGTTGATCGAAGGCATGCGTGATGCCGGCATCCACGAAGTTACCTGGGATGCGTCCAACCTGGCGTCCGGACTCTACTTCTGCCGTATCCATGCGGGCGAGTTCAGGGCTGTGCACAAACTGATGCTGGTAAAGTAAGCCTAAATAACTTATCAATACAACCTTGAAGCAGGGTGAAAGGGCGGCTTTAACAGCCGCCCTTTTTGCATTGAAAATAAATTTAGGAAATAATCCTTGCTATCCGATTTTCAAACGCGTATATTTTTGTTTCGTAAAAAAAACAGGGGCCGTAGTTCAATTTGGTTAGAATGCCGGCCTGTCACGCCGGAGGTCGCGGGTTCGAGTCCCGTCGGCCCCGCTACTGAACTACATCAAAATTAGATATATACCTCAATTTTGACCAATGTGTATTTTGGTGAATTTTGGGGTATTTTTGTCTCGGAGTATTGCAAAAGTATTGCAAAATTATCCAACACATGTCAAAGCATCAGCGACTTGGCGCAGATCTGTACTGGATGTATGCAAATAGATCTGCGTGCTTGTGATTTTCTGATGGCCAAGAAAATCTTTGACCTGGTTTAATGGAAAGCCTTGATTGATCAGAGTCGTTGCGCAGAAGTGCCGAGTGCAGTGGAGATGCAATGCTGGGCGGGCGAACAGACGCTTGGTCCACTGCAAGGGCCTGCAACAATCAATATCTCTCCAGGTATGACGATCCAAAGGCTACGAAGTCAGGTAGTTCCTGACAACGCACCGATGGGAGTTTATGAATATATGGCCTATGCTGTCGTCGGCCACGACACAACATCGGATAGCTTCCTGTTCGCAAAATCAGGATCCCCGGATGATCGTGATTTTGCCGGAAACTGGGCGAATCAGGGTGAACCGTTTGATGAAATTTCATTCAATCTATCCAACAAAACGGCACAGATATTCATACTGGAAGGTAACTCTCCAAATCCTTTTAACTCACAAACTCTGATCAGGTATATGCTACCGACGGTCAGTAATGTAAATTTGGTAGTCTACGATATATCAGGGCGATTAGTGGTGTCACTTGTCAACGGCTGGCGGGATGCGGGAAGCTATGAAGTGGCATTTGATGGTTCCGGCCTAACGAACGGCGTCTATTTCGTTAAGTTGACATATGGCGGACAATCACATGTACAGAAGCTGATGCTGATCAAGTAACCTAGATCTCTTTTAACACAAAAGAAGCCTCAGGACAATCTCCTGAGGCTTTTGTCGTTGCTGGGAGTTAGGAACGCTATTCGAACTTTTGACGGGTGGGATGAATTGTTAGAAGTTATGCTGGCAGCCTGAAATCGTCAAGAGAATTATTTTTGCTCTCCCCATAACAAAATGACTTCGCTATACTGAAATATGAATTCCGATTTTTTTAATTTTCTCTTGATTTATGAGATAATCCTGTTTATCTTACAATGTGGGGGAAGGCTGATTTAATGTGATTATTTACTTTTCTTCAGGGGATTATCATGAATGACTCCGAGTTACAGAATATCCGACAAGATTTACTTAACTACGTGAGCCGATTGACAGGAAATGGAGTACTTGCTGAGGACATCACTCAGGAAGCTCTCCTAAGGGTAGTGCATAAGGGAATGGACAAAAAAAGCACGAGCGAATTTCGTGCTTATTTATTTCGCAGTGCCTATAATCTGATGATCGACACAAAACGTCAGGATCAAAGACGTCCAGGAACACAGCCCATCGATGAAGAATTTCTCATTTTGGCTGACGATAATGATAAATCTGATTCTCTTGAGAATGTGATCAAAAGGGAAATGAGCACCTGTATAAAGGATCTGCAGAAAAGGCTGCCGGAAGCTGATCAAGAAGCGCTCGGACTGGTTATTTACGGCGGTCTTAAGGTTCGGGAGGCTGCGGCAGTCTTGGGTATTTCGGTTGATGCTATGAAGGTACGGCTGTATAGAGCGCGCGATCGTGTACGTGATCTATTAGATCAAAACTGTCGTATAGGGAGAGATAACCAGGGTAGACTTTGTTGTGACAAAAAATAATCCTATGAAAAGTTGCATTTCTGATTCCAATACATAAATCCGTTCGTATCATCGAACGGATTTTTTATGGTTGGTGTAACCTCTCTCACACTAATTCGTTGAGATTGTAGAGGTTAAAATGTTTGAAGGTAACTAGAAACATCAAAGAAAGTATCAACATGACTATAAGCATTAAACTGAGAGATGATTTGAGTTTTCCGGAGACCGTTAATGCCAGCTTTAGCGTAAAGAATCCTATTCTTGATATCGCTGCACGTTTCTGGGAAAAAGATCGATACCAAGCCTTCCAAATCTGTTATCGAGCAATGCGCAAGATTGATGATTTGGTCGATAATCTCAAGATTATGAGCAAAGAAATACCAATAAATGAATCATTTCAGGTCAAGACTCATATTACTAACTGGCTCGATTCATTAAAGACAAAGAAACCCTCTGACAGTAGTCAGGCGCAACTTGTCGAGATCTGCGACCGTTTTCGCATTCCCGTTTGGCCTTGGGAGCAATTCACTAAGGCGATGCTGTATGATCTCGAAAACGACGGATACTCCACATTTATTGATTTTCTACGGTATTCTGAAGGAGCGGCGGTTGCTCCAGCGTCTATATTCGTGCATCTATGCGGTCTCAATTTTGAAAACCACCAGTGCAAATTGCCGTGCTTTAACATCCGTAAAGCTGCGAGGCCATTGGCTATTTTCTCGTATCTCGTACATATCATCAGAGATTTCCAGGTGGATAACCAGTTTGGTTTGAATTATTTCGCGGCTGACTTGTTGAGTGAGCGCGGATTAACAAAGAGTGATTTACGGCAGATTGCAAAAGGAGGCCCAATAAGCAATTCGTTCCGTGATCTTATCACATTCTATGTACGTCTTTCCAGATTTTATCAGGAAAAAGCCTTAAAAACCTTTGAGGATATCCTACCACAGCTCGAGTCTCGGTACCGGTTGAGCCTGCTACTCATCCATGACCTTTACCTGCAAATACTTGATCGTGTAGACGTCCAATCAGGTAACTTCACTTTCAAGGAGGTTAATCCTCCACCTGAAGCCCTGAGAAAACAAATTAGACGGACAATTAGTAATTTTGAATGAGCTAATCCAAATCATGTAACCTTTTTCCAGCCTTTTCGTTGTATTAGTAAAGAACACTTGGGAATACCATCGATTTAAACATCAATAATACGGGAGTAAAACATGAATAATACTACACCTTCATTCTCAATAGAGGTGACTGGAACTAATGGGAAATGTCCTGTCGGTGAGAAAGTGGCCAAACAGAACAGGGATGGCTGTAAGATACCGGTCTTATCATGTGAAGGCGCCTGCATCCGCGGTGAGATTGCTCGCCTCGCTGCCAACCTGGTAGCAAAGGAAGAACAATACCGACGTGGATGCCACGGAGAATTCTTTACAGTGCCTGACTCAACTATGACCGACTGGATCAATGAAGCTGAGAAAGTCGTACTCATCGATGGCTGTTTTCTTCGTTGCCACGGTAGAATTCTGGAAAATCTGATCGACAACGACAGACTCGTTCAATTCGATGCCCTTTCGCATTACAAGAAATACACCGATCGATTCGACATTGATTCAGTTCCGGAAACTGAAAGAAAAGAGGTTGCTGGGAATGTTGCCGACTGGGTTATCACCAACTGCAAGCGGGTGCTAGATAATCAGGAAGAAGTAAAAGCAGCATGCCAGACATCCTGCTCGTAAAACATACTAGAAGGAGTGGCCAATGCCGTTCCATTTTAAACCAATCAAAGATGTATCAGAATTTGCTGTGCATAAATCAGCGTTAATAGTCCCTTGTAGATTCTGTCCCGCAGCCAGCGCTGCTGTGAGAACACAAACCCCTTACATTGAACTTTTTCGAAACTTTCTAAAAACCGAGTCTTACGAAAAACAGATCGAAAATTTGAAATCTGAATTAATAAACAGAGGCGTGAGGGTAGGTATTTTCAAGAGCAAATGGATACACCAATTTGTCCTATGTATGTGGACATCGAGAAGGCGTAAAGCTTTGGCAAGATATGCCCGCGAATATGATGCCTTAATCGTCTTAGGCTGCGAGGCAGCAGTACGGACTGTCAATGATTCCGTCAAGTCAACACATTGCAGGATTCTGCAAGGTATTGAGACGGAGGGCGTTATGAGCATCATGCCAAGAGTTAAATTGCCCTGTACCTTGTCACTGGAGCTTGAAAGTTTGACACCGTTAGGATGCCTGGAGAGATAACCGGAAGAAGCCTGTTGTTGATCGAGTATAGGAAAGATCGCGTAAGTAACGGCAAAAGCGACTGAGTCGAAAGCCTCAGGATCTCTCCTGAGGCTTTTGTCGTTGCTGGGAGTTAGGGACGCTATTCGAACTTTTGAGGGGTGGGAGAAGCTCTTCGAAATAGGATTGGCGGCATGAATTGCCAACAGATATTTGATCCTTCGACCTTTAGGTTAACAACCCAAAACATATCTTAACTTTTAACAAAAGGGCCCGGAAGGCTTTGATGGATAATACCTGAATGATCCAGAATGATTTTAAACGATGAGTAAGCACGTAATTAATCCTGAAATTATCCACAAGTGTCATTTAAGCAAATCCACCAATCGAAGCGGAATAAAAAAATTGCTCCGTGTTAAAAATTCACTTGCATTACAGAGAAAATTTAGATATATTGTCTATACAACCCAGCATACTAAGGCTTGAAATGCTGCGGCCGGGGTAAAACAATCTAAAACTTCAGTAATCTACGCCTCGGGCTGACAGCTTGAGGCTTTTTATTTTCTTTCACCGGCTGCAAAGCGAGAGGTACCCATGAAAACCTGGAAAATTCTTTGTTGTTCTATGCTAATCCTTCTGGGATTAGATACAGCTTTCGCTGCTTACGTACCGCTGCGCCTGGACGTCCAGGGCGATCGCCCCCAGGTCGAAATTCTGTACCATGATGAGGATCAAGTTCAATTAGAAGTTCTTCTTCCGGGGGTGGAACGTTTAGAAGGCACCCTGGAGGGGCGCCGCTGGGATCGAATAGAAATCCCCGGCGGAGGCTACGAACAGGATTTAGGTGCCCCTGAAGTGCCCCACTTCACCCGTCTGTTAGCGATTCCCGCCAGGTCCGGCGTCCGGGTGGAATTTGAGGCTCTGGAAACCACCACTTTATCAGATATCGAACTGATGCCCGCCCAAGGCGTGGATCCGGAAGATTTGGTCAAAGATCCCAAGCCCGTTCAATTTGATATGACCGCCTATTCCCGGGATGCCCTTTATCCCGACGTGGAAGTTAAAGCGGGCAGCCCGGCGCTGATGAGGGGCATTCGTTTGATCCCCATCCAGACGAACCCGGTCCGTTACAATCCGGTCACGGGCGACCTGCAGGTCGCTCACCGGTATCGCGTTACCGTTCATTTCGAAGGCACCGATCTGCGCAATGGGCCCGTACGGTCCGTGCGCCCCATCTCCCGCTCCTGGAAGAAGTTGATGAGTGGTATGGTGTTGAACCTGGACGAACTGGATCTGGATGTGGTGCCCATGGGATCATACCTCCTGATCTGCGAGGATAACGCGGCGTTGTTGAACGATCTGGGGCCGTTTGTGGAGTGGAAGACTCGCAAGGGTCATACGGTTGTCACAGAAACCTTTATGCCGGGAGCCAGTACCACGACGGTCAAGAACATTATTCAGGATGCTTACGACAACTGGGACATCCCCCCTGAATTCGTTCTTCTTTGGGGAGATTCTTCCGGCGAACTGATGGTGCCTGCCTATCAATCCTACCACATCGACCATCCCTACTCGCAGCTTGATGGCGGTGATATTTTAGCTGATGTTGCCATCGGGCGCCTGCCTGCGGAAAATCTCTACGAAACCGCTGTGATGGTCAATAAGGTTCTCTTCTACGAGAAGATCCCTTACACAGCGAACGAAGACTGGTACCACCAGGCGGTGTTAGTTGCAGGTTCGGGCACATCGGGTTTGTCCACCGTACAAACCAACCGGTGGATCAAAACCCGCATGATCTGGCACGAATACACCCGGATCGATACATTCTGGTACTGGATGGGCGGCTCAGGTTCTACAGTAACGTCCAACGCCGTCAACAACGGTGTGACCTATTACAACTTCCGCGGTTGGATCGGCGGTGGTTTGAGCAATTCCAGCATCAACGCTCTTTACAACGGCCGCATGCTCATTTTCGCCTCGGACATCACCTGCAGTTCGGGTGGATTCTCCGGCGATGACCATATGGAACACTGGGTCAGCGTGGGGACTCCGACGACGCCGAAAGGGGCGGTCGCTTCGGTGGGAACAGCTACATCCTATACCAATACGCGCTGCAATAACACCGTGGACATGGGACTTTACGCCGGCCTCTTCGATGAGGGTATCACTCAGGCCGGAAATGCGCTGAACCGGGGCAAGCTTGAGCTCTACAATACCTATCAGACCAATGATCCCGACCTCGTTGTAGATTACTCGGAGTGGAATGCCCTGGCGGGTGATCCGGGTCTGGAATTGTTCACCGGTCCCATCCGATACATGGAAACGAGCATCCCAGCCACAATCTCCTGGGGTGAGAACGTCCTCAGCCTGGTGGTCAACGAGACCGGCGTCGGACCTTTGGAAGATGCCATCGTCTGTTTCTATAAACGCGGTGAAATCCAGGAGGTCGGCTTGACGGACGCCAGCGGCCAGGTGACCTTACCGCTCGATGACCTGACGGCTGGCAACCTCAAGGTGACCATCACCAGGCAGAACTTCTATCCCATCGTCGATTCTCTGGACATCGTTCAGGCGGACGTGGCGGTGGGCTACTTCGATCACTCCATTGATGATGATAATTCCGGCACCAGTTCGGGTGACAGTGATGGTGTTATCAATCCAGGCGAGACGGTGGAAATCCCACTGATCTTCAAGAATTACGGATCGACGACAACTGCCACGGGAGTCAGCGTCACAGCAACCACGTCCAGCGAGTTTACCGCCCTGGATGACGATTATGAAACCTTCTCAAGTATAGCTCCCGGTGCGACCGCGAATAGTCTGGATGATCTGGACCTGACCATCTCGAGTGACTGTCCACACGGTCACCTGGTTCGTCTGGACCTGGTTACAGGCGCTGATCAGGGCTCCTGGGACGGGGTGATCGACCTGGAGGTGGTGTCCTACGACATGTCCATCCGGACGGCCGTTGCTTCCGGCAGCGATACGCTGCTCTCCCCGGGAGAAACCGCCGATCTGATTCTGACTGTGACCAATGACGGTGGCAAAGAGGCTGCCTCCCTAACAGCCGCGATCTCTTCGTTGAGCGTCTATGTGACGGTGAACGACAATCAGGCCAGCTTCGGGACAGTCGGAATCGGATCGACCGCCAACTGCTTGGGCAATCCCTTCAATTTGACCGCCGCCCAGGATACGCCTCCGGGGTACCTGGCCGACCTGGAAGTCGTCTTCACCAGCTCCCTCGGGGTGACTCAGACCGATACCATCACCATCAGTCTCGGCGAGAAGACGACAGCCGATCCACAGGGGCCGGACGAATACGGCTACTACTGTTTCGACAACACCGACCTGAACTACGCTCAGGCCCCGGTCTACAACTGGGTGGAGATCGACCCCAACTACGGCGGTTCGGGGACGCAGCTGCCCATCTATGATACCGGTGAAGACGACGACATGTCTGTCAACGTTCCGCTGCCCTTTACGTTCAGGTATTACGGTGAGGACGTGGATGAAATCACCGTTTGCAGCAACGGATGGATATCAACCTGGGCGAACAATTCGTTCACCGATTTCCGCAACTATCCCATCCCCGCAAGCGTGGGGCCCAACGGCCTGATTGCCGCTTTCTGGGATGATCTGATCACCTGGTCGGGCGGATATGTGTATGCCATGGAAGATGAAGTGAATCACAGCTTTATCATCGAATGGTGTGTACCACCCAACCTCGACAGGCGATGGCCCTATCCTTTTCCAGTACAACGAGATTGTTGAAGTAAGCGGTGCCTACTACGATAATCCCTATTCCACCGTGGGCATCGAACGGCCGGATCAGCAGGACGGTATCGAAATCGTCTACTGGAACACCTACGACGATCCGGCTGCAGCAACTCTCCAAAACGGCCGCGCTTACTTTTTCACCACGGCGCTG
>JALGZU010000586.1 GCA_025774735.1 candidate division LCP-89 bacterium
GGTCAAGTCCAGATTTTCATTGATAATCAAGGTGAAGAGATTCTACTCCGGACTGCTGGTAAAAACGAGTTAATTGGAGAAATGGCTATCTTCAGGCGAGAAGTACGGTCAGCAACAGCCCGAGCCTTCGGACAGGTACGCGTACTCACTTTGGACAAGAGTAATTTTTTAAAGAGGATCACTGAAGAACCATCATTGGCATTCCGTATTATCGAAGCGCTGTCTAGAAGAATAAGCGATCTGAGTATTGAAGTTGTCAAGCTAAAATCAACTTATGGTAAATCATGATCAATGGGTCGAGCATTTAAGACAATACACTAATCCGATCCGGAAAAGGGAATTAGCAATACAGATAAGTGCCGCATTTTGCACTCACACATTTACCCGAATTTCTATTCTAAAGGTTGGAAATAGAATTTTAAAGTAACAAAACAGGGACTCAGAATCATTTCTGAGTCCCTTCATTATTTAGCTTCGCTGGGATGCAGGGATTCGAACCCCGATTCCACGGTCCAGAGCCGTGTGTCCTGCCGTTGGACGACATCCCAAAATGACTAGAAAATATATAAAATATTTTCCCTCAGGTCAAGAGGAAACTGGGTGATTCCTCTGGGCGGTCTGCCGTCCTGCAGGTTTTAATCTTTTTTAAGTTTTGAGGCCACCCAGGTCACGCGTCGGCCGAGGGTTTGGGCGATGACCAAGTCGTTTTCGGTGGGTGGATTTCCGGTACGGGAACCCACCACCGCGGAGGCTCCGTAGTAGGATCCTCCACGATTCGCCTTGGCCAGATCGGGGTCGTTGGGCGGCACGCCGAGGAGAATCATGCCGTGGTGGAGCAGGGGGATGTAGGAGGTGATGAGAGTGGTTTCTTGACCTCCGTGAAGCGTGCCGGTGCTGCAAAAGACGCCCGCGGGCTTATCGGTTAGAAATCCTTCGACCCAGAGTTTGCCCGTGGTGTCGATGAAGGCTTTCATCTGCTGGCACATGTTGCCGAAGCGGGTGGGGGTACCCAGAACCAGGCCGTCGCATTTTTCCAGGTCAGCCAGGGTAGCAACGGAGACGTCCCTCTGAGCCTTGGCGGCGGCTCTCATCGCCGGATTACCTTTGGCACTTTCGGGAGGCAGCGTCTCGGGAACACGCCGCAGATCGGCCATGGCATCCGGTACTTCCACAACTCCCTTTGCGACCGCCTGCGCCATCTTGAAGACGTTGCCGGTGGCGCTGTAATAGAGAACCAGTATCCTGACCATAATGCCTCTTGGAAATTAATTAAACTGCCCCAATTCCAATAAGTCAGCAATGCTCCTGCCCTGCCTGAACGCTGCAGGGAAGTCAGAATCTCACCCGCAATATACATCTAAAAAACCATTAAGTCAAGCAAATACTTACGCGAGGAGTAATTATTTTTCAATTGATAATATCAGAGCGCAAAACGAATGGTACAGAAGAGGTCAGATCTTCATGGATCTTTGCAGTTTCGAAAATTACTGGATGGTTCTTTCAGTCATCCTGTAGGTCAGTTGCGCCGAGGATAGAGACTCGTCGACGCGAAGTTGCAGGTAGGTGTTTTCGCTGGGGTAGGGAATCGGTGTGAAGCCTGTTGAGACGGACATCCATCCGGTGGTCCAATCGACCAGTGCGAGGTCGTCGAAATAAGCCGTTCCCGTTCCGGATTGGGGGGAGCTGTTACGGCAGCGGACGTCGGCGTACCAGCCGTCATCCGGGGAGTTGACGTTCAGGTAGAATCTGGTCCAGGGGAAGGTGCCGTCTTGAGCTGGCGTATATTCCGAGGCGACAGCGTTGCCAGAGAAACGACCCGAATAGAACAAGACGCCGAAGCGTGCGGCGGAACAGTTGGATCCCGCCATGTAACCGTCAAGGGTATAGCGTGATTCCGCATCGGTGGGGATGTTATCTTCGAGATCGGTGTAGTGGTAATACCAGCCACCGGAATGCCGGACTCCCATGCAGTAGGTGCCGGAATGCGGGTTCATGGTTTCCAGGAAAACGTCTTCCGAACCGATATTCCATAGCCAGCCGCCCTCGTATTCGAAGCCACCGTGGAGCAGAATTTCCCGTCCCAGGGATGCGTCGATGCTGGCTCCACCCGGGATGCCGGTCAGGGAGACGATGGCGCTCAGGAAGCCGGGATCTTCGATGCGCAGCGGTTCGGAGATCCAGTAGTTGCTCTCCTCCCGGAA
>JALGZU010000109.1 GCA_025774735.1 candidate division LCP-89 bacterium
CAGGAACATCAACATCTGGTCGGCGCTCGTGTTCTGCGCCTCATCCAGGATGGCGAACGAATCGGAAAGCGTCCGACCTCTCATGTAAGCCAGCGGCGCAATTTCAATCGTGTTCCGCTCAATCTGTCGCTTGACGCGATCCACCGGCATCATTTCCATCAACGCATCGTAGAGCGGCCGGAAGTAGGGATCGACTTTCTCCTTCAAATCGCCTGGTAAAAATCCCAGGTTCTCGCCCGCCTCCACCGCCGGCCTGACCAGGATGATGCGCTTGACTTCCTTCTGCGCCAGGGATTGAACCGCCATGGCGACCGCAAGATAAGTCTTCCCCGTCCCCGCAGGTCCCATGGCGAAAACGACGTCGTTGGCCCGGGAAGCCTGGTAGTAGCGCTCCTGGTTGGCGGAACGGAGGTGGATGCGCTTCTCCGGTGTCTCAATGAGGGAAAATGCAGAAGGAATCTTCCGTTCTTCCAGCTGCTTCTCATTCGACATTAAGCGCAGAACCGTCTCTACGTCCTCCCCTTCGACGACGCCGCGCTTCCGCAATATCCGGATCAGCTCAATAATCACGCTACGCCCTTGAGCCACGTCTTTGGCGCTGCCCGAAATGAGAATGGTATCGCTCTTGGCGACGATCTTGGCACTCAGACAGGCGCGCAGGACCTTTAAATTGCGGTCGTGAATTCCCGCCAGACTGAAGAGCTCACCATCCAGAATAGGGATCTCAACATTCTCAATTTTCTGGTGGCTTTTCGAAGTCTCCGGGACCTGTTCAACCACCTTCTTCACATCAGCGTCCATGGAATCTGCTTTCACTTGCCTTCATAGAAAAAGCCCCGGTCCGTACAGGCGGCCAGAGCCTGAAATGGCTCTAATTTGTACCAATGTCGAGATACTTCAGCGACAACGCTGGGAGTGTTTCCCAGTGAAATACGGTATCCAGATCGTTGTCGTGGGCTCGTGTCCACCAGTCGCGGCGGTTCTCCGAAATAAAACACAACTTTGTCACCTCAGGGATCCGAAAATGTAGCGTTTCCCCGCCCCCATGGTTTGAATTTTGTATAAGATAATCATAAATATCCGGTTTGTCAAGTTAAATCTACTCATCCCGACGCCTGTGCAGATTCTGTATTTTATGGGGAAATAACGACTTGATTGGCCAAATATCAGCTAAAATGGACCAGGTAAAGCCAGGCGATGATTGTCTTCCCATCCCTGATCTCACCACCCCGTATCATGCGGTCGATTTCCTCCGGTGAATGCGTCTCAACTTCAACCTTCTCATCGGGATCCGGGTTGCTGGAACCGGGGAGTAAATCAACGGCACGATAGAACCAGTGCAGCTCGTCGCTGTATCCCGGCAGAGGATAGGCTTTCAGAATCGGCTCCCACGCCCCGTCACGGTAACCGGTCTCCTCCTGCAGTTCCCGTTGAGCGCTGCTCAGAGGGTCTTCGCCCGGATCGATCTTGCCGGCCGGAAACTCCAGGGTTTCCAGGCCAAGGGCATATCGAAACTGCCGTACCAGAACGAATCGCCCATCAGCCAGTTGTGGGACAATCACCGCCGCCCCGGGATGCCGGATAACTTCGCGAACCTCTTCGTTCCCGCCGGGCACTGTCACAACGTCACGAAAGACTTTCAACAGCTTGCCATCGTAAACGCAGGCGCCGTGCCGATAGATCTCTTTCAATTCCACAGACATCCTCCGCAGATTGGGGAACCTCTTGCCTTCAGCTTGAGACGACTTGAGTAAATAGAAACAGGGCCAGGAACTCGACGTCCCTCAGCCCTGCATTTTTGACACATCATCTCTCAGGAGGTTCCATAGATGTAACTTAACCCGGTTACGGTTGGTTCCTGCAACCGGAGCCGAATCGTAGTCAAACCAAATTCGATAAGATGCCGTTTAAACAACGTTTTCCCGGATCCCTGGACGCTATAATGCGTTGAAATAGAGGACGGCATCATGAAAACATCAGATAAAATCCCTCCCATCTTCATCAACTGCGGTGATCCCAACGGCATCGGGCCTGAAGTCAGTTTAAAAGCGCTCGCTCATCTCGGCGAGGCGGCTGAGAACCGGGTAGTGCTGGCGGGATCGTTCACCGCCCTGACGGCGCTGAACCGCCTCCTGGGGGAACCGCTCCAGCTTCAGCTGGTGACCACACTGCAATCAGGGGGGGAGACCGCCGGGATACCGGTGGTAGAACCGTCAGGGGCGCCGGGTTTTGAGCCCGCCTACGGCGAGGTCAGTGCCGCAGCCGGAGCTATCTCCGGTCACGGCATCGAGATGGGCGTCCGGGCCTGCCTCAAAAAAGAGGCCGCCGCGCTCATCACAGCGCCTTCTTCCAAAGAAGCGCTGCATCTGGCCGGATTCGAATTTTCCGGTCAGACGGAGATGATCGCCCATCTGGCGGGAGCTTTCCGCTACATCATGATCCTGTTCGTGGGTGCCAGACGCGTGGGGCTCTACACCACCCACCTCCCCTTGAGCCGGATCGCCAGAGTATTGAATAAGGACGCCCTGGTCGATAAGATCTCCACGTTCAGGGAAACGTTGATTAAACGCTTCGACATTTCCGATCCGAAGATTGCAGTGACCTCCCTGAATCCTCATGCCTCCAATGGCGGAATTTTCGGCGACGAGGAAGAGCGCATCATAATCCCGGCCATCGATGAAGCGAACCGGAACGGAGTCCAAGCTGAAGGGCCCTTCCCGGCTGACACCATCTTTCCCCGCTGGGAAAACTACGACGGTATCCTGGCGATGTATCACGACCAGGGCATGATCGCCATCAAGATGGCCGGATTCGGAAAAGCGGTCAACACCACGGGAGGATTGCCGTTTCCGCGCACCTCACCCGATCACGGCACCGCTTTTGATATAGCCGGGCAGCTCCGGGCCGATCCCGGTTCGATGGTCGAGGCGGTCAAGGCAGCGCTCACGTTTTCGCAGACCGCCCGTATCACATCGCGGCAATCTTGATGAATATCCTTATCAGTAGTAATCCGGACGAATACAAACAGGTATCGACGATGAGACTGACGACACGAATTCTACCCTCTCTGCTGATCCTAATCTGCACCTTTTCGCTGGCTACACATGCCGCTCCCTCGCGAGATGCGCAGGACCTCTACATGCAGATCAAGGAGAACATCGGCCTCTTTGGAGCCGTTTACCGGGAAATCAGTACCCGCTATGTCGACGAGATCGATCCGCAGGAATTCATGCGGGCGGGGATCGACGGCATGCTCTCCACACTGGATCCGTACACGGTTTTCCTTGATGATGAGACGGCCAGCGATCTGCACATCATGACGGCGGGGAAATACGGCGGTGTGGGCATCGAAATCGGGGTGCGGGGCAAGGGAAAAATTCTGACCGTCATCTCTCCCATCGAAGGATCACCCGCCGAACGCCTCGGCATTCGCCCCGGCGATAAAATTATCGAAATCAGCGGCGAATCGACCTATGGCTTTACCACCTCCGATGCCGCCGACCTGCTCAGGGGGGAAGCCGGAACCAGCGTGGACATCAAAGTGGAACGGATCGGTGTGTCGGAACCGATCCCGTACACACTGGAACGGGCCGTCATAACTATCCGGGACGTCTCTTTTGCCGGGATACTCCAGAACGGGATCGGATACATCCGTCTCACCCGGTTTTCCCGTAACGCCGGCGGAGAAATCCGCAGGGCTCTTTTGGGCTTGAAGAACGATGGGATGGAATCCCTGATCCTGGACCTGCGCCACAATCCGGGCGGACTGCTGCCCGCGGCCGTGGAAGTCGCCCAGAACTTTATTCCCAGAGGAGAAGAGATTGTCAGCACCAGGGGCCGCGACCGCGTCTCCCACCGCCGCTACACCTCCCAGAGCAATCCGGTCTGTTCGGAAGGGCCCATTGTAGTGCTGGTGGATGAAGGCTCCGCCTCCGCGTCCGAAATCGTCTCGGGCGCTCTTCAGGACCTGGACCGGGCCGTGATTGTCGGCGAAGCCACCTTCGGGAAGGGTTTGGTGCAATCTCTGGTTGACTTCAAAGACGGCAATTCTCTCAAGGTGACCACGGCGCGCTACTACACCCCCTCGGGGAGACTCATCCAGAAGCTGGACTACTTCAACGGCGATGAGGATAGCGTCCTGCGAGCGGCGCCGGTGAGCGAAAAGCCCGAACTCGAGGAACACTATTATACCAGATCGGGGCGCACCGTTTACGGAGGAGGAGGCATCATGCCCGACCTGGAAGTCGCCCTCCCCAAATTGGATCATTATGAAACCGACCTGCTGCGCACCGGATACTTCTACGATTTCTGCAGCGATTACTTATCCCGGCATCCTGAGAAGAAGGATGCGGATAAAGATCCCGCAATTCTGTCCAGTTTTAGAGACTATCTCACCGATAGAGAGTACCGCTTTAGCGATGAAATCGAACTGGAATTGGATGACCTGCTGGTCTTGGCGGAGGGGGATTCGACCCTGAGCGAGACGGTGCATACCCTCTTGCAGGACCTTAAACGTGAAGTCGAAACCGCTCGTCCGGATCTGTTCGCCATGCATCAGGACTTTATCTCCTACCGCTTGGGTATCGAGATGGCCGGATTACAGGAGGGCAAAGGAGGCCGTATTATCGCCGGCGCCGCAGGCGACCCCCAGATGCAGGCGGCTCTCGATCTCTTGACCCGCCCGGATATGTACGCCGAAATCCTGAGCGGTCAGGGCCATGCCCTCCACGAGGAATGATGACGGGAGAATTCGAACTCATCCGTAAGTTAATCGACGGCTGGAGCTCCGCTGAAGATATCCGTGTGGGACCGGGAGATGACGCCTCCGCCGTCATTTGGCCTCTGACCGATGAAAATCTCATCCTCCAGACGACAGATCTGCTGGTTGAAGGCATTCACTTCCGCAAAGACTGGGGAACACCCCGACAGCTCGGCTGGAAGTCCCTGGCCGTAAACCTCTAAGTCCCTGGCCGTAAACCTCTCAGATATCGCCGCCATGGGAGGACGGCCGCTGCACACCCACCTCTCCCTGGCCATCCCCAAAACCTGGACCGAAGCGGAAATCCTCGAATTTATGGGTGGATACAGAGCGCTCGCAGAGCAATATGGGATCAGTTTGCTGGGGGGGGATCTGTCCCGCTCCGACCGAGACTTTGTCATCTCCGCTTCAGTCAACGGAACGGCACCTTCGAGAAGCGTGATAGGCCGAGGAGGAGCGGAACCGGGTGACGTCATCTGGGTTTCGGGCACACTCGGCGGAGCCGCGGCGGGATTGGCGTTTTTAAGGGAAGAAGCCGCCACTGATTGCCCTGATGAACTGCTCGAAGCCTTCCTCGTGCCCCAACCGGAAGTAGAACTGGGGCTGACCTGTTCGAAGAGTGGCCGGGTCAAAGCCCTGATCGATATTTCGGATGGATTGGCCGGCGACCTCGGGCACATCCTGAAGGCATCCGGCGTCGGTGCAACGCTGCAGGAGGAGGCGCTACCGGTTGCGAAGGATTTGCGGGAGATCGCCCGACGCAAAAACTTGAATCTAAACGATCTGGTGCTGCGAGGCGGGGAAGACTACCGTCTCCTCGGCTGTACGGCCCGGCCCGCTTTCGATGGACTATGCAATCTGGGTAGGAAGTGGTTGGGTAGAGAAATTTTCCCCATAGGTCACATCGAAAGCCAGCCGGGTTTGCGCCTGCAGCACGCAGATGGCAAATGCGAAATCCTCGCCCCGAAAGGGCACGATCATTTCACCTAAACTGTGAATTTATCCATGAACCAGAAGGCTGCGGTACTGAGTGTTGCGGGCTTCGATCCCACCGCGGGAGCCGGCATCCTGGTGGATGCCGCCGTCATCCGATCCCTGGGCCTTCATCCCCTGACCGTACTCACCTCTGTGGCTGCACAGGGGTCGGCAGGAGTCCTCCAAATCCATCCTCTCCCCGCCTCCCTGATACAGCGCGAAATCGAAATCATCAGCCGTGAGTTCGACCCGCAAGCCTGCAAGATCGGCATGCTCTACAGCCCCGAGGCGGTCCTGACCACGGTGGAATTTCTCAGCCAGCACCCTCTGCCAGCCGTCCTCGACCCTGTCCTCAAAGCCAGCGGAGGAGGAGATCTGGTCACCTCGGAAGCGCTGGACTTTCTGGAGAAGAATCTCATCCCTCGCTGTCGCATCGTCACCCCCAACCTGATCGAAGCGGCAGCCTTTCTCGAAAGGGAGATTCGCGACCGTGACGGAGCTGAACGCGCAGCTCTGGACCTCCACGCGCACTGGAACTGCGCCGTGCTCATAAAAGGGGGCCACCTGGCAGGTGATCCCTGTGACGTTCTCGCCCTCGACGGCTCCACGATTCATTATCCCCATGAACGCTTCCACGGCGCTGTCACCGTGCGCGGCACCGGGTGCGCCCTCAGCACGGCCATAGCCGCCGGTTTAGCCCGAGGTTACGAGTTGAAAACCGCTGTAGAATCAGCATCCCACTATGTGCAGGAGGCGATCCGCAGAGCCTACCACGCCGGCCTCCGCGATGACGTCCGCTTCCTCGAGTTACTTACTGAACCGTCTTCAGAGCAAAGTCCCCCTTCTCGATGACCAGTTCGTAGCGCGCTCCACACTTTTCACACTTCTCCACCGGCCCGGCCTGAGCATTCTGGCCGTAATCCATCTCCCATCCGCACAGGGGGCAGAAGAAAATCTTCGGCAGGATCCCCTCCTCCATCTTCTTGAGCATATCTTCGAAAAGCCGCACGTGGCCGGCTTCCGATTTCAACAGCTTTCTAAAGGTCTCCTTCAGCGCAGGATCTTCTGCCTCCTTGGAGAATTGGCCGTATAACCTGACGGCCTCCTTTTCGAATTCGAGGTTCAACTTCGTGTGCAGGTAAAGAGTCCTGTATCCTTCCGGGGCGCCGTCGGCGTCGGCTTCCAGGATTCCCAAGACCTCGTCGATGTGCTCGCCTTCGTTGCGGCGCACGCCTTCGATCAGCGATACCACGCCCGCCTGTAAAAACCGCCTCGCCTGCAGGGCATAGCGGTGAGTGGCTCCATATTCCAGATTCAACGTGGTTACCAGGTTTTTCCGTTCCGTGTCCGTCATGAATGCTCTCCTCGTATTCATTTATTTGCGTTCGCATTAATTATAGCAAAACGGGCCGCCGAAAGCAAGTAAAAGTAGCGCCCTTAGCGTAAAAAAATCCCCGGACGTTCGGTCCGGGGAAAATGTCTTCTGTTGATAATCAGAGCCTCCGGCTCAACAGATTAGCCTCAACTGAAGCCGCTGCCGCCTCCGCATGAAGATCCGAAGTTGTAGTCGAATCCCGCGGTGGCGAAGGTGGAGACTTTGCGGCTCGGACGGCGGCTCTTGCACTGGGGACAAACCGCCGCCTCGTCACGCTGTGACGAAGATCGAAGTTCGTCGAAATCGTGCTGGCAATCCGGGCAGTGAAATTCAAAAATGGGCATTGTGCACGCTACCTTGCTTTTCTGGGAGTATTCTCTTTACCGAATTAGATGCAGAGAAAACCCGGAGGATCCGCTCTTTTTCTTACTTTTTTTTCACCATGCTTGTCATTGTGGAAATTCGGTGATCCCGTACCCCTCGAAGGTCTGGTCCGGCGCCCGGTAAATCAGCCGGTAGCCCGCGCCGTCCGGCATGGCGGCCCGGCTTACCGCCTCCACCATCATCACCTGCCCGCCGTCGGTGTAGTATTTGAAGCTCCACTCCCGTTCCAGGTCCGGCATGATGGACAGGTAACCGGCATCCCTGAGCGTCGCCATTCCTTTGGGAAAGTATCCCCGGTCGTTGTTATATCCCTCCAGCGCTTCGGCGATGTCCGTCAAGGTCGCCTGCACCCTCTGAACCCTCAGTTGCAGGGCGGGATCCTTCTTCCGGCTACTCGAACACCCTGTCAGGCAGATAATCAGAGACAATCCCATGACCAGATAAATCGGTCCGCGTATGTTTACCATGCTGTTCCCCATTGAATTTAAATTAGAGTCAGTCAGGAAGGTGAAGCACCGCTTTCGGACAAACTAACCGTCACGGTCGTCCCTTCCTCGGCGGAAGAGGTGACCCAGATCGCGCCGCCGTGCGCCACGGTGATCAGTTCCGCGAACGTCGTACCCAGGCCGGTGCCACCGATGTTCTTCTTGGTCGTGTTGAACCGCTCGAAGAAGGTGGCGAGTCGTTCGGGGGGGATCGGTGCGCCGCCGTTATGGATCGCCACGGCGGGTTGTCCGCCCTCTTTATATAGGCGAACTCCTATGACTTCGTCGGGGATCCCGGCAACGTGCTCGATCGCGTTTTTAAGCAGGTTGACGAACACCGACCGCATCCGTCCCCGGTCGGCCCGAACCATCTGCACCCCTTCATCTTCGATGATAACTATGACCTTCGACTCCTGGGTGAGCGGTTCCAACTGTTCGAGACTGCCGTCCACCAGCTCCCGGAGTGATACTTCTTCGAGGGTCAATTCGATCTTCCCGGCCTCGTATTGCTCCAGGTCGCGCAGCATCTCGATGATGTTTAGAGTCGAGAACGTTGTATCCCGGGCGCCTTCGAGGTATTTTTTTATCCGCCGGGGCACCGGTCCGGCCATGGTCAGAGCCAGTTCATGGTACCCGATAATCGACGCGAGCTGGTTCCGCAGTTCGTGCCGTAAAAACGCCCCGTACTCCCGACGCAACCGCTCCATCCTGGCTTCCAGCGCCCGCTTGTCGGAAATGTCGATGGCCAGACCCATGTAATGGCTCGTGTCGCCCTTTGAATCACGGATCGGTGTGATGGAGAGCATTACCGGCACGGTCCCACCATCCTTACTGCGGTTCAGAATCTCCCCCTTCCAGAAACCGATCTTTGGATTGAGGATATCCTGCCACATGATCTGGTAGATCTCTGGATTTGTCTTCGGATGTCGCAGCAGGCGCGGAGTCCGGCCGATCGCTTCATCCCTGCTATATCCGTAAAGCGCGGTAAAGGTGGGATTGACGTCGACGATGACGCCCTTCCGGTCGGTGATCATGATGGCGTCGGAGGAGTCCAGGAAACTGCGCCGGAAGATGCGCCGTTCGGCCTCTCGGGTGGACGGCTTCGGGGGATTTTTCTGGGGCTTACTCACGGCCTGAATCCAAAGAGTCATTTGATCCGGCCGCCTTGCGGAGCATGACCCGGCGGCCCAGCGGCCCTAGCAGGTTGAAGACATAAACCAGCAGACCGCGGTGCGGCGGGACGTAGGATACCGGCCGGTTCCTGAGGATCGCAGTCTGGATCACTCGGGATACCTGTGCGGGAGTGGCCATCTTTGCGTGAGTATCGCCCTCCCAGACACCTGCATGGAAGAACTCCGTGTCCACGGGACCGGGATTGACCAGGTGGATGGTGACGCCCGAACCCGCCGCTTCGTAGGAAACCGCATCCGTAAGAGCGCAGAGAGCGAACTTGGTTGCGCAGTAGGCAGCCATATTGGGCAGTGCCACTTTTCCGGCTCCCGAAGAGACGTTTACCATGGCGCCGGATCCCCGTTCGATCATGGCAGGCAGAAATGACGACATCAGGTGGGATGCAGCAGTGAAATTGACCTCAATCATTCTCGAAATCTCCGCCGGAGTCTCCTTTATGAAGCGGCGGTAATTCCCGTATCCGGCATTGTTGATCAATAGATCCGGACACCCCCGGCGCGCGAACACTTCGCTCACCAGGTTCTCCCGCGCTGCCGCGTTGGAAAGATCGCAGGGCAGGACATCGGCCTCGCCGCCTGATTCCTGAATCCTGCCGGCCAGCGCCTCCAGAAGTTTTACCCGCCGCGCCACCAGGATCAGCCGGGCGCCTTTCCCGACCAAATCGAAGGCGGTTTGATAGCCGATGCCCGATGAAGCGCCGGTGATCAGAGCGGTTTTATCACAGAAGGTTTTCATGGAATCGGAGGGTCTGTTATAAATTCAAAACGAAATCAAAATCGCCGGGGATCCCGGCGATATTTGAGACGATTATTTCGGCGTTGAATTTGAGAGCGACGACGCCACCGGGTTACAATCCGTAGGATCCTTATCCCTCTTCGCACCTGGATCCCTTTAGCCCTACACCAGCCAGGGTCCGATGCCGCTCACAGTGGCGTTCATGGCCGCCGCCTTGACGGCGAATTTTGCCGCCGCAATCGGTTCCACACGCTTGGTGAGCTGATAAATGAAAGCCGATGAAAAAACGTCCCCACAGCCGGTCGAATCGAGGATGCTGCGTAGTTTGAACGGAGGGATCTCTTCCCGCAAGATGCCATGATCGTCTGTATGGAAGTAGTAGGCGCCTTCAGCTCCGCGGGTCACGATCACCCCGCGGGTACCCCTCTCCAACAGCCAGTCCGCCACTTCCACCACGCCCGCAACCGAGGGGTTGATCTCACCCGTAAGGCTGGCCGCCTCAGGCCAGGTAAACTGAACGTAATCCATCCCCTCGAGCCAATCCTGCCAGTTGCGGAAAGCAATACGCCGCCTGAGGCCTTTGGAGTCCGGTTCGCTCAGCGTTAAACTGTGCACGTCAACGAGAATGGTCTCCTTGAACGTCTCCCGGATGTTCCGCAGGGTTTCCAGGGAAATGTCGCGGCCGGAGGTGAAATTGATCAAGAGAAACTTTAGGCCGCCCAGATGCTTGGCGAGATGCTCGAAAGGAATCGGAGGCAGTGTCAGTTGAGCTGCTTCCTCCTTCTCATCCTGGGTGATGCACTTCAACACAATCCGGTTCTGCTGTTGCGAGTTATGCAGAACCGCATCCGTCTCGATATTGGGGAACCTCTTCAGGATTTCCAGAAAATCCTCCCGTGAATCCGCGCCCAGAGGACAGATGGGACGCACCTTCACGGTGGATGAGGGAACGGTGGAACTGAAGTAGTGGGATAATGTGAGAATATTGTAGATCACTCCACCCCAGGAAACCACCTTCGCTCCCGAAGGGAGGATCAATTTATCACGGTTTGGGGTACCGATAATGCCGACGTTCATGATCTATTCCCCACTTGATGTTATAGCCAGGCTTTGCCGCGACTTCGATCTATGCCTAAATAGTCCGCAGAACCTGCCCGCGAACCGCTTCTACAGCTCCCGGTCGATAATCCCGCGCAGGATCTCCGACGTGCCTCCGCCCAACAGCAGAAAGCGGGCGTCGCGAAAATAACGCTGTACGTCGTACTCCATCGAGAAGCCGTAAGCGGCTAAAATCCGCATCGCCAGGTCGGCGATCTCGTTAGCCGCTTCGGATGCGACCAGTTTCGCCATCGCCGCTTCTTTCGTACAGGCCGTGCCGGAATCTATCATCCAGGCGGTGCGGTACACGTGCAAACGGGCTGTCTCGATTAAAGTCGCCATGTCCGCCAGCTTGAACGAGATAGCCTGAAATTTTCGAATCGGCCTGCCGAAAGCAATCCGCTCACCGGCATACTGTAACGCCTGTTCGTAGGCCGCCCTCGCGCACCCCAGCGACAAAGCACCCGTATGCACCCTGATTTCGTTTAAAACCTTGCTCAAATTCGCAAATCCGGTGCCCTCCTCTCCCAGTAAATTCTCGGATGGAATCACGCAGTCATCGAAGTAGAGTTCCGTGTTGGGCGCAGCTTTCGTTCCCAATTTTGGCATCGCTTTGCCCAGAGAAAAACCCGGCGTGTCTTTCTCCACGAGAAAGATATCGATCCCCTTGAAACCGGCTTCTGGATCCGTCTTCGCAGCCACAGTAAAGAAGTCGGCTTGAGGTCCCAGGGTAACCCAGTTCTTGTAGCCGCTGATGATCCACTGGTCCCCCTTCTTCACCGCCCGGGTTTTGATCGCGCCAAGGTCCGAACCCGCGTCCGGTTCGGTCATGCAAATGGTCCCGATTTTCTCGCCGCGCAGCGCCGGCAGCAGAAGCCTCTCATGCTGCTCTTTGGTGCCGAAGCGGTAGATGAAATCGGTCCCCATCAAACTCTGCATCTGGCAGGCTGCAGCCAGAGCCAGGTCGCCTCTCGCCAATTCTTCCAGGACCGCGGCGAAGGACACGGCGCCGACGGCTGAGCCGCCCACCTCTTCGGGATAACGCAGGGCGAAATAACCGAGTTCGCCCATCTTTTGAAACAGGTGTATCGGAAATTCGCTCGATTCATCGCGCTCTTTGGCGGATGGGATAACCTCCGATTCGACGAAGCGGCGCACCTGTTGACGGAGAAGATCGTGTTCTTCGTCAAAGGCAAAGCTGATCATGCTGGCACAGATTTAATTCAGGATTTTTTCTCTAAGGGTCGGAATGTAGGGATCGGTTGACTCTTCATTCAGAAGTCGTATCATATCCGGTTCGATCACATCGCCGACGGACCGGGGCTGGATGCGGTGAAATTTCATCAACTGCTGCAGGTTCAGGTCGTGGTCGGCTCGCATAGCACTGTAAATCCCCATTGCCATCCACCCCGCAAAGATCAACGGCAGAAGGTATGTGGCGGTGAGGTCCAGCAGAAGTCCCGTAAAGAGCATCCCCACGAGCACTGCGGCTGTCAGGAGCAGGCGGCCGCCGCCCCGGCGGGGCATTCCATGAAGAAAGTACCAGAATCCCCCTAATGCCAGTGCAGAAAAATTGAAGCGGGGCTGACGGATATGATCAAAGATATCCTGAGAAGACTGGCTGGAACCGTTATCGATGAGCGTCTCGAACGACTCGGAATCCAGCTTGAATTGATGAATCTCTTCGATCGGTATCCACTCAACTGCTGTGCCGTCCCGGACCAGGAGTCGGTCACTCGGCTGAAATTTACCGCCCTGCAGCCCCCGGATAAACTCTTCGGGGGACTTCAACATGAACAGAACCTTCCCCCTTCTGATGAAAACAGGATTCACGGTATGCGATCTTACTTTTGCCGGTGGTGTCACTTTCAAACGAACGCCTTCGACTCACCGATGTGAGCCCTCAACGGATGGGCGCCGCGTCCCCCCTCACCGGGACGTAGTCAGATCGAATATACGCTACCTGATCATATAATGCAAGATAAAAATGGATCTTTCAGAGGCAAAGAACTGGAAGGTGGAGGGAAGGTGAATAGTCTTGTTCCAGTGTTACGACACCGGACATTTGATCTGGAACCGGGGTGGAGTTGGGTGATATTATAGCGGTGGAAGTTCGCACTCAAGGGAGTTCGATCTCCCCGGAAAACCTTAATTGAACTGACGTCGGGATCTCTTGCGGCGATCCTCCCCTTCGCGGCGGTCAGGCATGGTCTCCAGGCGTCGCTCCATCAGGCTCAAACCGTCGGATGACTGGTCACGACGTTCTCCAATTCGGCGTTCCCCCTCACGTCGATCGATAAAAACCTTTCCCATGGGCGCCTCCTCGTTTCTCTGCCGGGTGGTGTTGTAAGGTATGAATCGGTTAGATCCCTGCAACGAAAGTTAAGAAAGAAAATAGTCTTTGTCAAGTGAAAATTTGGTCAGTGAGCTTGGACTTACTGAATGTTGTATTCCAACACTTCGCCGAATTACCTTCCCCCGGGGAGATAAAAAAACGACAA
>JALGZU010000587.1 GCA_025774735.1 candidate division LCP-89 bacterium
ATGTGGCAGGCAGTCATCGGTTTGAGGCCGGATCCTCCGCATTTCCGGCAGGAGATGTTGCCATCTCCCTTACTTTTTCCCCTGTTGATGAAGTCCGGAACGGTTCCGGTACCTTTGCAGACGGCACAGACACCTTCGATGGCCCCCCCGAAAATCCCGGTGCCTTCGCAGTCAGTACACAATTGGCGCCGTCGGATCTTAACCCTCTTCATGGCCCCCTCAGCGAGCTCTTCCAGTGTGAGATAGAGCCTGACTAATATGTCCCTACCCTCCTGTGGCTTCACGGGCCTGGCTTCAGGGGCAGGTTTCCCGGTACCGCTCTTGACATCCTGCTGTGTGCGCTTCTTGGAACGAAGGTAAGGATGCAACTCCAGGTAGGCTTTTTTTCTCTGGGGATCCGACAAGACCCAGTACGCGTGAGCCACTTCCTTAAAGCGGTCGCTTGCCCGGGGATTGTCCGGATTGAGGTCGGGGTGAAATTTCTTGGCGAGTTTACGGTACGCCTCGCGTATCTGCCGTTTATCTACGCCGCTGTCGATACCAAGGATAGCAAACAGGTCCATTTCAGACATGGCATCTTTCCGAATATGCGTATCAGGCAAATTATAGCATTGGAATAATAATAATTCAAGGATTATTGTAAACTTTTTGAGGCCTGGAGAACCGGGCGGTTCGCTGGAGGGCAAAAAATGGTAGTTTGTGATGGGATCCTAGCGGACCAGGTGTCGCAGGAAGGTCGCGGCGAGGGTGGCAATCAGCCGCCATCGAGGGACATTGATCCGTCCATCGAATACGTTGAAGCTCCGGGCCCGCATCGATTCGAGGATCTGGCGGTAGGCACTCTTCATCATCTCGGCGGCGAGAAGTCTACCTCGCTGTTCGGCAGCCAAACCAGGCTGGGCGTCCCGGAAGTACCCGGAAGCTCGCTGGTGTTGATATTCCATCAGGTTGAGGAAATTTTCATTCATCACACCGTTAGTCAGATCTTTCTCGCTATAGGCAAATCTATCGAGATCTTCTGTTGGAATGTAAACTCTCCCCCTGCTGATATCTTCAGCTAGATCGCGCATGATGTTGGTCAGTTGCAGCCCGATCCCCAGTAGGTTGGCATAGCGATCTGCGCCGGGGTGAGTGCAGCCAAAAATACGCACGGAAACGAGCCCGACGGACGAAGCTACGCATCGGCAGTATGCTTTGAGATCGTCAAAGTTCTGAAAGCGTTGCGGGATGAAGTCCATTTCAATTCCACGGAGCAGATCGAAAAACGGCTCGCGGGGCAGTTCAAACCGCCTGATGGTATCCTGCAGAGCTATGAAGAGGGGTGCCTCAGCCCCACCCGTAAAACAGCCGTCCAGTCGGGTTTTCCATGCTTCCAACTTAGCTTGTTTTTCTTCCAGCGAGGCATTTGCTTCATCATCGGCGATGTCATCGGAATAGCTGCAGAAGACGTAAAAAGCCGACAACGCCAAGCGGCGCTGCCGGCTCAGGAATCTAAATGCAGGATAAAAGTTGCGAGCGCGTTGCCGGGCGATCCGGTCGCAATAGGTGTATGCTTCCTGAAGATCCCCCTCGTACGGCATACTCATCTCACGCTCTTTAAGGTGTATCAACCGGCAGTGAGCGATCGGACTGGAGGCTTGAATACTGGGTTTTCAGCGGTTTGAATGAAGCCAACAGCGCTGCCAGTTTGTGTTTCGATTTTAAGGTCGGCCGGCGGTAAATGGCAGCCAGCGGCTCCCTCTCGAGACTTTCGAGTATCTGCAAACCACCCAGAGTGAAGAGGCGGACGGACATCTTCATGCGTCCCTTCAATCTTTCGGCTAAGGGCAAGCCTGCCAGGAGGAATTTGTAAGCCCGGACAATCTGAAAGCGGATTAAACCCTCGAGTCGCTGACTCGGCGTTCTATCCAGAATTTCAACCGGATCGACCGCGAAGTGGCGGCATTCGTCCAGCGGGATATAGGTCCTGCCCCGTTCTGCGTCTTCGCCGACGTCCTGGCAAAAATTGGCAAGTTGCAGACCGGTGCAGATGTTGTCAGACAATGTATCAAGCTCTGGATCCCGATAGCCGTACAGGCCGAGCATCAACCTGCCTACCGGATCCGCCGATCGGCGGGTGTATTCCCGAACGGTATCGAAGGATTCAAAGCGGGCTATCGATAGATCCTGCTTGAAGGCAACCAGGAGGTCGAGAAGCA
>JALGZU010000588.1 GCA_025774735.1 candidate division LCP-89 bacterium
GAAGCTTCCGGGCTGGTTTCGGGGGTATACGTCTACAGCTTGCATTTGAATGGACATACGCTAAACGAGAAGATCGTCCTGATGAGATAGATTACGACACTGGATGCGAAGAGATTACGACATGATGAAAACGAAGCGCGCCCTCTGGGCGCGCTTTTCTTATTAGAAGCGGGCACGTGAATTCCTCCCGGATGGGTGGGTACATCTTAACGCCAGTTGGATTAAAAACGTGATCCAGATCACGATTTATCAATTATATCGGGTGTAACTTTATATGATTTAGACGCTTGGTTCTAAGAGCGTCCACGATTACCGATTCTTCAGCTTCCCGGTTATCCGAGGTGAACTGGGTGTAGAAAATTTGCGCAATCTTTTGCAGCCTCTTGACTTTGTATTATTTTTAGCGTATATTATTAGGTGGTGGTTTATACCTTCTCGTTATCGCACTTTAATTGAACAATATGAACCGGCCGTTCGCTGCAGATGAATATTACATCCAGGGAGACGGTCCGGATAAAAGTTTATAACACATCTGAAGGAGTCATCATGAAACCTGCCAATTACCGGTTTTTAGCCCTTACTGCGATGATTGTGTTCCTCTGGGTAAGCGGCGCCATGGCTGTGATGCCACCCCCCATGACGGCCAATCTGGAATGGATGGGGCGCATCGTGGTTGAATTCAGCGAAGACCTGGACGCCATTCAGATCAACTCCGAATCCGGTATCGTGTTGATCGGTGAGGCCAGTTTGGACGATCTGGCGCGCCAGTATCGCGTCTACCGGATGGAGAAACTTATTCCCTACGCCACGAAGCCGGACGATCCATCTATCCGGGACATCTCGCGCTACTACATCGTCGAATTCCCGACGGACTTCGACCTGCATTCAGTCGCGCAAACATACCAAACCAACGCCAAGATTATCTCGGCGGAACCTTATCAGATCCACAAGAACGACTATCTGCCCAACGATCCTTTTTTCGTCAGCCAGTGGGCAATGGCGCAGGTTGAGGCGGAACTCGCTTATGATTACTGTCGAGGCAGCGACGAGGTCATCGTCGGCATCGTCGATTCCGGCACCGATACCGCCCATGTAGACCTGCGTGACAACCTCTGGGTCAATCCGGGTGAAGATCTCAATGGAAACGGTGTCATCGATCCTCTCGAATGGAACGGCATAGACGACGATCTGAACGGCTTCATAGATGATTTCTGGGGTTGGAACACCTGGTGGAACAACAACAATGTACAGGATTTACATGGACACGGCACGCACTGTGCGGGCGACGCCTCGGCCGTAACGGATAACGGCACCGGAGTCGGCAGCCTGGGTTATAAAGCCAAAATCCAAACGGCCAAAGCTGGTGACGGTCAATACATTTACAGCGGGATCCAGGGCATCTCCTACTGCGGAATCAGTGCTGGTGCCGATATCATCAGCTGTTCCTGGGGCGGATCATTCTATTCAGGCTATGAACAGAGCGTCATCAACAACCTCTGGTCTATGGGCAAGATTGTTGTCGCTTCCGCAGGCAACAGTAATAGCACCGGATCGCACTATCCGTCGTTCTATAACAACGTTGTCTCTGTGGCGGCCACGAACCAATACGATCAGAAGGCAAGTTTCTCCAATTACAGCAGCACGGTCGACGTCTGCGCACCAGGAGTCGCCATCTTGAATACCACCCCGGGCAACACTTATCAGTCCTGGGACGGTACCTCCTTCGCCTGCCCCATCACCTCCGGCCTGGTCGCTCTGGTCTGGGCTGCCAAACCGGAATGGAACAACGCCCAGGTCATGCAGCAGATTTACGCCACCTGTGTGGATATCTACCCATTGAATCCGGGGTATATCGGTCTCCTGGGTAATGGCCGCATCGATGCGGGGGCGGCAATTTCAACCCTGTACCCAAACCTGAGTTATACTGAACAGACGTTCGATGACGCTGTCGGGGGTAACGGCAACGGCCGGCCTGAGCCCGGTGAAACCGTCGACCTCTTACTCACGATCGAAAACAGTTCGGCAAGCGTTGCGGCAACCGGCGTGTCCGTCTCTGCCACCTGCAGTGATCCGGACATCACCATCACCTCCAGTTCCAGCTCTATCGGGAACATCTCCGCAGGAGGGTCTGCTAACAATTACGGCGATCCCATCACCTTCGAAGTGGACCCCGCCGCCGTGGCGCACCTGGTTACC
>JALGZU010000589.1 GCA_025774735.1 candidate division LCP-89 bacterium
GACCTGGACGTAGATGCGTCCCTCCGAATCCACCGCCACGTCTGTCGGAGCCCGGAGCATATCATGTCCCCCGAAGGAGAACAGGCTCAATCCCTGAGCATTGGTGATCAAGACACGGTCGTTACCGGTATCGGCGATGTAATATTCGTCACGGCGGCTGTCGTAGCGTACCTGCTGCGGCCGCAACAGCCCTTTTCCGCTCCCCTCCGCAGTGACCTCGAACAGAAATTCCCCATGCAGGGCGTTCGACTGCACCTGGGACGCCAACGCAAACGCCGTGACGATGGTCAGCAATAATTTGAAACTGGTGGATTTATTTTTCATCTTTTAATCAAATATTGCTCAGCGCGCTATGCCGGGCTCACATCCTTACTGCTCGCAGCGTCCAGATCCTGCAGCGACCGCACCAGCTTGTCCACGTCGAAAGGCCGGAAGAGAATCCGATTCGTCCACGCCTTCAGGTGAGGTTCCTGCACCTGGAAATCGCAGTTGTAATGAATCGTTACGTAAACCGGGATCTCCGGCATGCCCGCGAAAAAATTGGTCATCCTGACCAGCTCTTCCTTGGAATTCTCGCGCATCTCAACGACCGCCGCGGCCGGCTCTGACCAGAGGTTGCCCTCCTTGTGAGCCCTGGAAGCATCCTCCAGTGTAGAGTAACACTCCGCTTCGAATCCCGTGTCCAGCTCTTCGTTGATGGCGCTGATCACCCGCGCATCACTCTCGATGATGAGGAGGACTGACTTCTGCTTGTTGGGGTCGTTCTGGTTCGTCATTTGCCTTTGATTTTAAAACATCATTAACTATACTATACAAATTACATACCAAAAAAATGGCGATTTGATCGCCATTGATGTTTTTACATCTCATTGTATTTTAAGGATTAATGATGCGGCGGCGGGTGCCACTCAGAAGGGAAATTTCGGAATTCCGGAAAATGCCCTTTACCCGTTCCGGAATTTAGGAAGGATCGCTGCTGGGAATGTTGAGATCTTTGATCTTCTGGTAGAGGGTGGTCAGGCTGATCTTGAGCTGCTCGGCGGCGGCTTTTTTGTCCCCGTTGTTCTCGTTGAGGATGCGCATGACGTAGGACCGTTCGAAGCGGGCGATGACGTCCTTCAGGCTCAATGGATCCGAGTAATGTGTTGCCTCGAACACCTCCGGGGGGAAGTCGTCGGCGCTTAAGTATCTCCCATCGTTGAACAGGATGGCCCCCTTGATCACGTTCTCCAGCTGGCGCACGTTGCCCGGCCAGGAGAACGACTGCAGAACCGACAGTGCATCGCTCGTCAAAATGGGCGACGGCTTACCGTTACGGGTGCTGTAACAGTAGACGAATTGGTTCGCCAGAGGTTCGATGTCGTCCCAGCGGTCCCGCAGAGGCGGAATATCGATTGTGAAAGACGAAATGCGGTAAAAAAGATCCTCCCGGAAAGTCCCGCGCTTCACTTCGGCCTGTAGATCCTGGTTAGTCGCCGCGATGAAGCGGCACTCTGCTGTCTTCGCCTTGTCCGCCCCGACAGATCGCACTTCCTTGTCCTCCAGAACCCGCAGCAGTTTCGCCTGTGATCCGTGCGATAGCTCCGAAATCTCATCTAAAAACAGCGTCCCCTTCCCCGCTGAAAGGATCAATCCATCCCGGTCCTTCACCGCGCCCGAAAAAGCCCCCTTAACCACCCCGAATAGTTCCGATTCCAGAAGCGTCTCCGGCAGGCCGCTGCTGTTTAACGGCACAAACGGCTCGTTACCCCGGTCCGACATCTTGTGGATCATCCGGGCCATAACCTCCTTGCCCGTACCCGATTCCCCCGTGAGCAGAATATTCAGATCGCTCTGAGCCAGCTTCTCACCTCGCCTGGTGGTGTTCTTCCACAGTTGCGACTCTCCCACCGGCTTGAAACAGTTCCCGCACGTCCCCGCCTGGCACTGCTCCTTCAACTGCTTCACCTCACGCCGCAGGGCAACCTCCCGGAAGACCTCCTGCACCTTCAACAGCAGCATCTCGAAATCCACCGGCTTCAGAAGAAAATCGACCGCCCCGAATTTCAACGCCTGAACCGCCGATTCCACCGTTCCGTATGCCGTCAGCATGATCACCCGGATATCCCGGTATTTCTTGCGCACCTCCCGGAGCAGCTCCAGGCCGTCCAGGTTCGGCATCACCAGGTCAGTGATGATCAACTGCAGATCTTCC
>JALGZU010000590.1 GCA_025774735.1 candidate division LCP-89 bacterium
GGCTGGCCGGTAGCATTCTCACCCTGAAGAAACTCGTGAGTCTGAAGAACACTTCCCGCCTGGTAAGCAAGTTTCAGAGAAGTATACGTTTTGGAAGAATCTGAATGCTGAGCATGTACATTTGTAGTGAAGAAGATAGCAGTTAAAAGAAACAAAGGTCTTTTCATTGCGTATCCCCACATTAATTATCTTCTCGGAATCGGGCTACTTATTACCGCTCTGGCGGTACATAAGGATCGGGCGTTCCAAGTTTTATCGGCGGCTCCATCAACAGTGTTTTTTGGAATTCAGCGATACTGCCGAATATAACTGGAAAGACCCAACCCGCCGACAAATCCACCTTGTCAATAGGGTATAACTCCTTCGGATCTTGAATCAGGTTGTAGAGATGTGGCATATTGAGCTTGGCGGGTGCGCCAAACATGCTTTCCAACTGGATCAAGTGCATTTTCCAGTTCCGCCACTTGTAAGCGAAGAGAACGTCACCGTTGAAGATTGGAAAACCCTCACGATTCGATTTCTCCTGTTTCCCGAGGAGAAAATCAGCCTGGTCAACACCGTCTATGATGCGATCATCAGGTACGTTATAACCGGCGATATTAGCGAATGTAGGCAGCACATCCACCATGTGAATGATCTCGTTGGTCACGGTGCCTGCCGGGATCTTACCTGGCCACCGTATCAAAGCCGGAACGCGCATGGAGCCTTCTAAGGCTGTGAAGTAATTTCCACGCCAATAGCCGGCTGTTCCGTGATAGCCTTCGATTTCTTCAGGGCCGTTATCGCTGAGCCACAGAATTACCGTGTTCTCCCGGATTTTCAAATCATCAATGGCGTCCAATATTTGACCTGTTCGAAAATCTATTTCTGCCAGCACGTCTGCGTATGGACCATTTCCTGTGGTGCCGGCGATATCAGGGTGAGCAGTGGTCGGAAGGTGAGCATGTGTGAAGGGAATGAAGGCAAAGAATGGTTTTTTATCCTTCACACTCTTGCGCATGAACTTAATGGCGTGTTCCGTCAGCTCTTTGTCAATCGTAGCACGGGTTTCAAGGTTGTAGGGTTTGATCTGCTTAGGGACACCATTCTTTGTTGCTTCAACGATATATGGCTGGACCGAAGCCTCAGGATCATAGTCAAAATGACTGCTGTACATCGCTTCATCAGTAGTATTGGCGATGCCATACCACTCATCGAAGCCCTGATCTGTGGGAAACCGGCCCTGCGTGTCGCCGAGGTGCCATTTGCCGAACATACCGGTGGCGTAACCCTCACCTGACATCAGTTCTGCAATCGTCTGTTCCCATTGAGTCATCCCGTAGAGCATCCCCCAAACCACCTTGGTGGTGCCGGAGCGGATCGGATGACGTCCGGTCATAAAGGCCGACCGACTGGGAGTACACTGTGGCTCCACGTTGAAGTTCTGGAAGCGGATGCCTTCATCAGCCAGTTTGTCCAACCTCGGTGTGGGGGCGCCGCGCAATTCGCCGCCTCCATAGCATCCCAGTTCTCCCCAACCCAGGTTGTCCACCATCATGATGACGACATTGGGTTTGTCTGCTGCGTCAGTTTTTACAGGGATAATCATGAACAGTACTGCAAGGGCAGTGACTGCAACAGTTTTTAAGTTTTTCATTTGTTCCTCTGTTTTATTTCAGCTTCACAATGTCATCCGGCTTCCAGGAGTTGGCGTACCACACCTCGGTTGGACTATAGAGACGGAAAACGCAGTACCAATCCCTTACTTTGGCTTCCGGTTCGAGGTAGTAGTCGGCTGAGCTATCCTTGCCCCTTACTTGAAGTCGACTTTCTCCAGCGAAAGTGCCAGCGCTTCAGCGTAAGTCATGATCGCTACTTCTCCCACATTCAGCTGTTCGAGAAGGGCCTGGTCAGTGGCCGGAAAGGATACATAATTGCCTCGGGGACCCCTGACGGTGACCTCCATGTCGGGGCGATTGATAATCTCGATGGTGACCACGGCCTTAACCACCGCCCCTACCGCAGCAGCCGGCGGCAGCTCTTTCGGAGCCTTTCCCGCCTCTGCCAGAATTACCAGCGGTTCTGCCATCTCTTCCGGAGTGGGATCTCTGAACTCCGCCATTATATAGATCCAGTAATCGGCCGAGATGATGTCGCCAACTTTGAACTCGTTGAGCCGTTGGACTCTCTCATCTGCCACAACGGTTACGAGGTCGATCGCTTCAATCGTCGCCTGAATGTTAATGTGTTCCCACTTTTCCTTGGAGGGACGTCTCTCTTCGCCCTGTTGACCGAAGGCAGCAGAGAATACCAGGGCAACAAACAGCGTCGCAATGGGTAAGGTGATCAGTTTTTTCATGACAATCTCCTTGGTGTTTTAGTTATCCAGATCAAATTGAAGTTTATTCAAGGTAAGTTTCGATGTTTTTGGCGCATCTTTTATTTGCCACCTTTATAGCATCACAGTTCCCCCCAACCCAGTTCGTCTCCTTGTTATACTGGCCCATTCAGTCGAGTTTTGCGGTTGGCCTATCTCTTCGGAAAGAGCAGCCAGAACTGAATTTGCAGCGTCCACTCCGGGGCGCCTTCCGGACGCTCGACGTGGTAGAAAGCCTGGAACCGGGCGGCCACGGGTTGACTTCCGAGACCGAACGCGCGCCCGATGCCGCCACCTATCGGTACCAGCCACCGGTTATCGCTGTCGGCTTCCCAGTTAGCGGTGATGAGGGGCGCCGAAACGAAGTACCATCCGTTCCGCATGTTGTAGAAGCCGATAAGCTGAAGGAGCATGGTGTTAACATCCCGCCGATCGGAGTCGCCCGCAAAGGACCAGAGGTTCTGTGCCACAACGGCGCCCATCCAGGGAGGCCGAATGGCCAGCGCCGCAACCGCGGGGCCGGCACTCCACTTGTCACTACCCAGGGAGTTGGACGTGGCTGTGGGGAAGTTGATTGTGGGGCCGAGGGCCCAGTGTGATCTGCGGCGTCCACGTAGCGTGAAGAGTGCTGTGTAGTTAATGTCACCCAGGCCGAAAGTTCTACCCTCCCCGGGAATCATCTCCGCTTGCCAGATGACCGGCACGACGAGTTTGCTGACGAGGCTCAAATCGTCGCTGAGCGGTCTGGAGACGAGTGGCTGGAATCTCAAGTAGTATTCGAAGTCTTCCCCCGGTCCTGCACCGATATTAAAGTTGCTCTGCACCGGCACGCTGATTTTGTCGCTGAGGGGATTCTCTGCGTCGCGAGCCACTTCATTTTCCTGAATATCATAGCCACTCAGTAATACATCGTCCTCGTCCACCTGCTCCGCGGCGGAACCCCCGAATCCGATCAAGGCCACGAGCAGTGCGACCATCACCTCTCTGACTAAACAGGTCTTAAATCCGTGCAGAGTATCTTTTCTCAATTTTCCTATCTCCTGGCCAGATGGCCGTGGCCTTCACACATCACTCTGGAGGGCTTGCCGGTTCATTGCCCGATGAACCTGCTATTACATGGACATCACGCTGCGGGAACGGTATGGAAATCTGCTCTTCGTCGAATCTAACTTTGACCGCGCGTGTCACATCCCAATAAACGGTCCAATAGTCGTTGGTTTTCGCCCATGGGCGGACGACAAAGTTAACCGACGAATCACCAAGTTCATGAAGATGCACTTCCGGGGCCGGACTTTG
>JALGZU010000591.1 GCA_025774735.1 candidate division LCP-89 bacterium
ACCGTCTCTGGCCTGGCTGTAAAGAGATATGTTCTTCAGGCGCAAATCCACCGGATCCATGTCGATCGCCTCGGCCAGTGCATCCAGCATCTGCTCGAGGGCCCAGGAACCCTGGGGATGGCCGGGTGCACGGAAGGGTCTTGCCGGACCGGCATTGATGTATACATCCGTGCAGGTCGTGTGAACGTTGGGGCATTTGTAAAGGTCTCGAACCTGCCAGTCGACCAGCGAAGTGCCGCCGGCGGGGTAGGCGCCGCCCGTGCCGGTACATGCAAAATCCAGTGCGGTCAGCGTTCCATCCCTTTTGATACCTGCCTTGAGGGTCATGTTACTGGGGGGGCGATTTCCGACCGTGAGATAGGTCTCCTCCCGGCTGAGGATCATCTTCACCGGCCGACCGCTGATTCTTGCGAGAAGGGCCGCGATAACGGTGTACTTCCCGGCCTGGAGCTTGCTGCCGAATCCCCCTCCCATGTAGTGCCCAACGACACGAACCTTGGAAAGCGGCAGATTTAGAATGTCGGCCACGTTTTTCTGGACCCGATAAACCCCCTGGGTGGATTCCCAGATCGTCAGGCGGTCTCCATCCCAGTTGGCAACGCACCCATGAAGTTCCATGGGAGTATGAATTTCGCACTCCGTCCGGTAGCTCTCTTCTAGCACTACATCGGCCTCGGCAAATCCCTTGGCGACATCACCCCGCTCGTATGAAGCTGGCGGCCCGACCCTGTTGCCCTCCGGGTGGACGGCTACAGCCCCTTGAGCCAGAGCCTCCCGCTCATCGGATACAACAGGTAATACCTCATAGGTCACGTCGATGGCCCTGATCGCATCCCAGGCCGAGTAGGGGGTTTCCGCGGCTGCGGCAGCCACAGTTTCTCCCTCGAACCGGCAGTGAGGATCGAAGAGTTTGGACTTTCGTTTGATTCCCCGACTCGAATAGGTCCAGGGAAGGTCCGCCGCAGGGGTCTGACCGCTGATTACGACATGCACGCCAGGCATGCTTTTGGCCTTGCTGGTCGCTAATTTTTTAACCCGCGCGTGGGGATGCGGGCAGCGGAGGATGGCCCCGTAAAGCATGTTGGGCAGCGATACATCCGAAGGATAGACCGCCGAACCGCTCACCCGCTCATAAGCGTCCACCCGGGGAACGACCGTACCGATGATCCGAGTGTCCTTCCAGGGTGTTGGGCGTTCACCCGGCTGGGGGGTTTCCGGGATCGGCAGCCCCTCCACATAATAAAGCTCTTTTTCCTGGTCTGTCACGATACACCTCCCTTTGCGCCTTTAAGTTCTGCCGCACGCCCGACCGCTCTATAAATATGAGCATAGGCACCGCAGCGGCAGAGGTTTCCGCTCATGGCCCTGCGAATCTCATCCGGCTTAGGTGCCGAATTTTCGCGCAGCAGTCCTTCGGCTGACATGATCTGCCCCGGAGTGCAGTAGCCGCACTGAAAGGCGTCGTGTTCCACAAAGGCCTGCTGTACCGCACCGAGCCTTTCTCCGTGCATGAGGCCCTCGAGGGTCACAATCTGATTTCCTTGCGCTTCCACCGCCAGAGTCAGGCAGGCATAGCGGGGCACCTCATCAATTAACACCGTGCAGGCTCCGCATTCACCCCTTTCACAGCCCGTCTTGGTTCCGGTTAAGCCGAGCTTCTCGCGCAAAACGAAAAGAAGCGACCAGCGGGGTTCTACCACGAGACGACGGCGAAGCCCGTTGATGATAAGATTCACCCTGACGATCACCTCAGGCTTGATGACCTCGGCTTCTGCAGTGCCACGGCCCGTCAACGCGTCCGAAGCGGCCGCTATTGCCGCACCACTGCCCATGGTTTTGAGAAATTTACGGCGGGTGACCCCTCGATCCAATCCGGTTTTTTTTTCGTCATAGTCATGATCATTTTTCATGGAGTTCCTCCGGCAGATTGTTGAAAGATATAAAAGGATTGACGCGATGAAATGATGAAGGGGACAAGAACCTTGGTTCGTGCAAGCAGAGTACTGAAATCCTTTTCGCAAGTCAATAATAAAAGATAAGGAACAAATACCAAACCAGATCCCAGCGCTTATAACAATTCAACGCCGGTTTGCTTTTCCTTTTGCACAGGCTGCTCGTATTGACTGCGAGCAGTGGAATGAACGACAATATCCCGAATCTGAATACCTTGGAGAATGCTTAAAGGCACAT
>JALGZU010000592.1 GCA_025774735.1 candidate division LCP-89 bacterium
CTCATATTGATTGATCTTCATACCGAGGAAGGAATCACGGGCCGAAGTTATCTTGAACCCTATATTGTAAAATCCATGCGGTATCTGGTGCCTGCTCTTAACGATCTCAGTGATCTGCTTCAGGGAAAGCAGGTTACACCGATTGAGTTTTTCGAGACGGCTCGTAAATCCCTCCATTTCGTTGGTTATGAAGGTCTGTCGATGATTGCCACTGCTGGCCTTGACATGGCAGCCTGGGATGCCCTGGCAAAGGCGGCGGACATGCCGCTTTGTCGTCTGTTGGGCAGCTCTGTCGGTCCGGTCAAGGCATACAACAGCAATGGCTTATGGCTGCGCCAACCCGATGCAGTGGCGGCGGAGGCAGTTGAGTTACGGGAAGAAGGTAGTTTCTTGGGACTAAAACTTCGTATGGGACGTGATCGCCCGGAGGAAGACATCGAAACCGTTGAAGCTGTACGCAAATCCGTCGGCGATGACATGCACTTGATGGTTGATTTTAATCAGGGTCTCGACATGGCCGAAGCCTTGAAACGCTGCCATATGATCGACGACCTTGGTCTCGACTGGATTGAGGAACCCATCGTTTACGACAATCTTGACGGCTACGCTCAACTGACTGCAGAGTTGAAAACGCCAATCCAGATCGGCGAGAACTTCTATGGTCCGAGGGAACTTCACAAAGCTTTAATGAAGAATGCTTGTGATCTGGTGATGCCGGATTTCATGCGCATCGGTGGCGTCACCGGCTGGCTCAGGGCTGCTGCTATTGCAGGGGCTGCGGGTGTTCCCGTGTCCACCCACCTTTATCCGGAAGTGGCTGCTCATGTGATGCGGGTTACCGAAACTGCGCACTGGCTGGAATGGCAGAATTGGGCAGACCCTATTCTTCAAAAGCCCTATGAAATTAGTGATAGCCTTCTACATATCCCCGATGTACCCGGCGTTGGCCTGGAGTGGGATGAGGATGCCGTCACCGCTAACCGGTTCGATATCTGACGAATTTCGCCGGGAAGCAATTTGGTGAAAGTTGTTGGTCCGCCTTGGGTCATGAGCAGGCGCACGATGATGACGGTGGGCAGCCACATAACCATGCGTTTTCAGCCGACGCAAAAAACCGCGCGGCTGAAACGCGACGTTATGCGGCAGGAACATATGCCACATGAACCGCAAGCCACGGGCTCGCCTGTGGTATAAAATTGGAGGATCTAATGGATTTTACTGGAAAAGTAGCTTTGATTACCGGCGCGGCCTCGGGGATGGGGGCGGCCACATCTCGCGAGTTTCGTGCTGCTGGTGGACAGGTGGTTATTGTTGATCGCAATGACCAATTGGCAGGACAAGTAGCTCGCGAGATTGAGGCCGGGCCACCCGTTATTGGCGATGTGAGCGACTCCGCCTTTTGCAATCGGGCGGTTGAAACCACACTTGACCGACATGGCCGGCTGGATGTCCTGGTCAATGCGGCCGGCATTATTGTCCGGGCTGATGCGCTCAACACCTCGGATGAGCAGTGGCAGCGGGTGATGAATGTTAACGTAAACGGCGTGTTTTTTATGAGTCGGGCAGCCGTTGGGCCTATGAAAAAACAAGGCCACGGTGCCATCATTAATTTTGGCTCTATTTGGGGCGGCGTTGGTGCGGCGGGGGTAATTGCTTATTGTGCCTCAAAAGGGGCCGTTCACCAGATTACGCGGGCTATGGCCCTGGATTATGTTAATGACGGCATTCGCATTAACGCAGTGTGTCCCGGTGAGGTCAACACGCCGATGTTGGCCTCGGAACGCTCTGAACCGGTGACGCCCGAACTGATGCAGCAATTAGCCGATACTGTGCCTATGGGCCGGTTGGCCGAACCGGTAGAGATTGCCCGGGTGGTACTGTTCATGGCCTCGGATGCGGCCAGCTATATGACCGGGACAATGGTCAACGTAGACGCAGGTTACACAGCAAGGTAGGTGAATAATGGAATATCGAATTTTGGGTAGAACCGGGGTCAAGGTGGCCCCACTGTGTTTGGGTACAGACTATTTTGCCAACCCTACGCCTGAAGCCGAAGCAATAGATATTATCGATCGCGGACTGGATGCCGGCATCAACCTGCTTGATACCAGCAATAGCTATGTTAAAGGCGAAAGTGAACGGATTATTGGGCAGGCACTGGCAGCAAATGGTCGCCGTAATCAGGTAAT
>JALGZU010000593.1 GCA_025774735.1 candidate division LCP-89 bacterium
ATCCCCGTTCAACGCCCTCACGTGCCCGATCCAGCTGTTCAGTTCGTCCAGAGTGCCGTAGGCCTCCACCCGAGGGCTGTATTTACGCACCCTTTCGCCGGAAAGCAGGCCGGTCTTGCCCTTGTCGCCGGTCTTAGTGTAAATTTTCATAGCGCTTCTCCCGTGAACCCACTCCAACATCCGCCTTAATATACCACTCCGCCCCCGGATTGTCAAGCCTTTTCAGCGTCCGCGATCTGGAAATGCGGCGCTGCACTATAGGATAAGAAACTTCGATTTTTTCAAGTGCGGGGGATGAATGAGCTTGACATTCAGTCTTAATTTTTGTACATTTATTAAATTTACAAGATTCAGCACAGGAGCTGCCATGAAACGCCATCCTCTTATTTTGCTTCACCTCGCATTGATTCTCCTCCTGCTGGCGGGCTGCGCCGAACGCCAGGACGCCGTCATGAACGGTACGGGGGACGTCCTGATCTACCTGGGCCAGACGCCGGTGCGGGGCGTCGCCAACGACGTCGCCGCGGCGGACGGCTACGCCTACGTGGCCGACGAACCCTACGGCATCACCGTTTACGACATCTCCGATCCCGCCAATCCCGTGCAGGTGGATTCCCTGGAATTGAACATCCTCTTCCCGGACGACGTGGACCTGATCTCGGTCGATCCTTACGGGCGCATCGCCATCGTCGAAGAACCGCCGAGCACCAACGCTTACAACCTCCAAACCGGCCAGCTCCTCTTCCCCGTAGGCAGCTCCGGGCACTTCGACGTTGACCTCTTCTTCATGCAGGGTGAAACGGTAGACAGCCTCACCATCCTGCGCTGCGACCAGAACCAGGATGACGGCTTCAATTTCGAGATCTATCTGAATCCCCTGGGCACATACTCCCTGCCCTTCAGCACCCAATATATCGAGCCGGAAGATTTCGAACTGCACGGCTTCGCCTGGGATTTCGGCGACATCGTCTACCTCTGCCGCGATACGGGCGGCATCGTCGCCCTGGACTGTTCGACACCCGTCTCGGCAACCGTCATCTCCGAACTGAACCTGGCCGGCAAGGTGCGCGACGCTGCCTTATGGATGGCCACGTTCGGCGATGTCCTCTGCCTGGCCGCCGGTTATGAAGGCTTGATCACCGTGGACGTCAGCGATCCCGCCAACATGGTCGAACTGGCATCGTTCCGGATCGAAAACGCCAACGACATCGAGCGGGTGGAGCTTTACGGGAACTATGCCCTGCTGATGGACCGCTTCGACGGCATCTTCGCCGTGGACATCTCCGATCCGGCCAACCCGGTGCTGGCGGGTCACCTGGAGACCTCTAATCCCAACAACTTCTGCCTTTACGGCAGCACCATCCTGGTCGCCGACGAGGATCAAGGGCTGGTTATCGGGGATATCCCCGTCGTCATTAATCTCGTTCCAGCTAACTGAACGGCCGAACAGCGTCGATTTAATTAAATTCTCGACCTAATGGCTAAAATCAAGGCTCTGCTCTTCGATCTCGATAACACCCTGGTGGACTTCATGAAGATGAAGCACGCCTCGGTGGACGCCGCGGTGTCGGCCATGATCGATGCCGGGCTTGATCTGTCGCCCGAAGAAGCCAACCGCCGCATCTGGGACATTTACGAACGCGAAGGGATCGAATTCCAGGAAGTCTTCGACCGCCTTCTGATCGATCATTACGGCAAGATCGATTACAAGATCTTCGCTTCGGGCGTGATCGCTTACCGGCGCGCCCGGGAAACCGCGCTGGTGCTCTACCCCCACGTCAAATCCACCCTCGTCGAACTGCTCAGCAGGGGTTACCGCCTGGCGGTCGTCTCCGATGCTCCCTCGAAGCAGGCCTGGCTGCGCTTATGTTCGCTGGGATTGCAGCACCTCTTCGAAACCGCCATTACCTTTGAAGACACCGGCGAACGCAAGCCTCACCCCCGCCCCTTCCGCAAAGCGCTGGAAACTCTCGGGGTCACCCCGGAAGAGGCACTCATGATCGGCGACTGGCCCGAACGCGACGTCGCCGGAGCCAAGGCGGTGGGAATCCGCACGGTTTACGCCCGTTATGGCGACGTGCACGGCGGACCGGAGCCGCACGCCGACCGGGAAATCGACGCCATATCCGAACTTCTAGCCATTCTCGAAGACGATGAATTCAACCGGTGATTCGGGAAAGTCGCTGCCG
>JALGZU010000594.1 GCA_025774735.1 candidate division LCP-89 bacterium
ATGCCCTGGCTGGAGGATCGGCTGGGGCCGGAGCGGGTCAAGTACGCCTGCGCCTGGCGTTCCCTGCTGGCTTCGGGCTGCCGGATTCCCTGCGGATCGGATTTCCCGGTGGAATCGCCGAACCCGCTGTGGGGGATCTACTCGGCGGTGACGAGGCAGGACCACGACGGTCAACCACCGGGGGGATGGTTTCCCGAACAGAAGATGACGGTCGAAGAGGCGGTAAGGGGTTTTACGCTAGACGCGGCTTATGCGGCTTTCGAGGAGGATGAGAGAGGCAGCATCGAGGTGGGGAAACTGGCGGATTTTACCATCTTGGACAAGGACATTTTCACCGGTCCACCCGAAGAAATATTAAAAACCGGGGTCATGTACACCATCATCGGCGGGGAGACCGCATACCAGCACCCTGCGTTGACTATACCGTTATCGGAACAGGATGAGTGAAACGATCAAGTTGGGGATCAGCTCCTGCCTGTTGGGCGAGAACGTTCGCTACGACGGCGGACACAAGCTGGACCGGTCTTTGAGGGATACACTGGGGCAGTATGTGGAATACGTGCCGGTCTGCCCGGAGGTTGAGTGCGGCCTGCCGATACCGCGGGAATCGATGCGGCTTGTGGGCGATCCTCAACATCCGAAACTGGTCACATCGAGAAGCGGGCAAAACATGACCTCCCGGATGTTGCGCTGGGCGAAGCAACGGGTTAAGGAACTTGAGTCGGAACACTTAAGCGGATTTATCTTCAAGGCGAATTCCCCCAGCAGCGGGATGGAACGGGTGAAGGTGTACGACGCCAAGGGGATGCCGCACAAGACCGGTGTGGGTCTCTTTGCGCGAGCATTTATGGATCACTTCCCCCTGCTGCCGACGGAGGAAGATGGCCGTTTGCACGACGCAGCCATCCGGGAGAATTTCATCGAGCGGATCTTCACCCTGAAACGCTGGCGAGAGACGCTAGCGGACGGCAAAACGCCAAAAGCACTGGTGGCTTTTCATACTCAGCACAAGCTGTTAATCATGGCGCACAGCCCGAAGATTCTCCGGGAGATGGGTAAACTGGTAGCGGCCATTAAGGATCTGGGGATCAAAGAGACCTCTGATCGCTATTTTTATCTTTTGATGGCGGCACTGAAGCTGAAGGCAACGGTGAAGAAAAACGTCAACGTTCTGCAGCACATGATGGGGTACTTCAAACGGAATCTCTCTGCAGACGAAAAGCGCGAGCTGCTGGAGGTCATCGAAACATATCACTTGGGGTATGCCCCGCTAATCGTTCCCATCACCTTGCTAAAGCACTACGTTCGAAGATACGATCAAGTCTATTTGAAGCAGCAGGTTTACCTAAATCCGCACCCGGTTGAACTTATGCTACGCACCCACGTCTGAGGCCATGAAGCTGCACACCTTAAATTTCACTCAATGCCTGCCGATATCGCTGGATGAAGCCTGGTCGTTTTTCTCCACGCCGCTGAACCTGGCAGAAATCACCCCGTCTGCGTTAGGATTCGAGATCCTCTCGGATATTCCTGAGACGATCTATCCGGGACTGATTATTCAGTACCGCATACGACCTGTAGCGGGCATTCCGATGCGCTGGGTTACTGAAATCGCTGAAGTGGAGGAGCGACACCTGTTCACGGACGTGCAACGTTCCGGGCCTTATAGATTATGGCGCCATACACACGAATTCAGCACCATCGCCGGGGGTGTTAGGATGCAGGATACGGTTCGATACGCTCCCAAACCGTCTTTATTCGGAGGTATAATTAACGCCCTCTTCGTGAGGGATCAGCTTGAGAACATATTCGAATACCGAAAAAGAGTACTTGAAAACCGATTCGGAGAACTGATCTGTCCTGACGTGAGTTGAAAACTAGGGGGTGCCATTCTCCAGGTTTAATCATGACTGAAGGATTCCATCATGGCTGATAAGAGCTATAGAATCGAACGGGATTCAATGGGCGAGATGAGAGTTCCGATGGATGCTTACTGGGGGGCATCGACGCAGCGTGCGGTGGAGAATTTTCCCATCAGCGGGCTGCGTTTTCCGCGCAGCTTCATCCGGGCTCTGGGGATGATCAAAGGCGCCGCGGCGCAGGCGAACACGGAACTGGGGTTACTCGACGAAAAGCTCAGCCGGGCAATCATTGAGGCTGCCACGGAGGTGCAGGAGGGCAAGCTGGA
>JALGZU010000595.1 GCA_025774735.1 candidate division LCP-89 bacterium
CTGAACAGAGGGCAGAATTTCGTTTACCGGGGAGTTGATCATGCACAGATTTCACACTCTAATCCTGGTTTTGACGCTGGCAACGGCGTCAGCCCTGGCTCAACCCACCATTTTCTGGACTCAGTATCTTGGAGCAGACCTTCACGATGTCGGCAACTGCGTCCGGCAGACGGAGGATGGCGGCTTTATCGTGACCGGATCCAGCGAACCTCTGGGGGCAGGCTATGGAGATTTGCTGTTGGTCCGGACGGACGAGAATGGCGTGGAACTCTGGAGCCGCACCTACGGAGGCGATGAAAGCGATCGCGGCTACTGGGTGGAAGAGACCGCTGACGGCGGTTTTATCGTCACCGGCGTCACCAACGAGGGGATGTACGATCTTTACGGGGATCTATGGGTTTTGCGGACCGATGCCAATGGTGATACCCTCTGGTCACGTGTATATGATTGGGGCCAGATCGACCGCGGCTACGGCGTATATGAAACCGGTGAAGGAGATTTCATCGTCGCCGGCATCCACGATGGCGGATTTACCACCTACATCGGGGACGTCCTGGTCATGAAACTGGATGCCGACGGCAATACCATCTGGATGAACACGATCCACCGCCACGGCCGCGATTGCGGTTACAGCCTGGCGCCGACCTCCGATGGCGGCTTCATCGTGTCCGGAGCGACCGCCGAGGATCCTTACGCTCCCTGCGGGGACATCTACCTGCTGAAGTTCAACACCGACGGCGACACCCTCTGGACGAGGTCTTACGGTGACGGATTGGGATTGAGCGTTCGGCAGACCTCAGACGGCGGCTATATCGTTGGGGGTTGGACCAGTTCATGGGCGCCGGGCGGGGAAAGCGCCTACCTGCTCAAGACGGATGCAGACGGAATTCCCCTCTGGCTGGATGCCTGGGGAGGTGGTTCTCCCGACTACGGCAGGAGTGTCGTCGAAATGGCCGATGGCGGCTACGCGCTCGCCGGAATCAGTTACAATGGTTTAGTATCTGCTTATGGAATCTATCTGGTTCGGACGGATGCCGACGGCAATACCGTTGGAACCTGGAACTGGGGCAGCGAATGGTACGACCAGGCGAAAGGTATAACGCTGACGGACGACGGCAATCTCCTCTTGACCGGTCTCTCGATCCCTCCCGGTGGCGGTCCCGCCGATGCGCTTTTAATGGAACTGGAAGATAATCTGGGCTCGGTCGTCGTGAAATTGACTCCGCACGGTCAACCCATCCTGATCCCGCCGGGCGGGGGCTCGTTTACCTACGACGCCGAATTGGTGAACAACAGCGATACTCCATACACCGTGGACGTCGCCTTTTACGTCACCCAGTTCTGGTATGAAATGGGTTTTCCCGTAGCTGCGCGCAACAACATCTCAATCGCTCCGGATGAAACCATCACCCGCGAAGACCTCATGCAGTACGTTGCAGCCAATCCCGCTGCGGACAACTACTACTATTCCGCCTTCATCCGGGACCATTACACGCAGGAGCTGTACTCCACCGATTGCTTCATATTCGAGAAGTTACCGGGCGGAGATGGGACGGCGCTTTCTTCAAGCTGGGAACTGATCGGATGGGATCAATCTGAAAATGCGGCCCCTTTACCGGAGAAAGTTGAACTATCTGCAATTCATCCCAATCCCTTCAATCCGGTCACGACAATCTCCTATACCTTACCGGAAGCCTCCGAGGTAAAGATGAGCGTGTACGATATTTCCGGCCGGCAGGTTGCTGAATTGGTCAATGGCTGGCGGGATGCGGGGGTGCACAATGCCACCTTCGATGCGTCGGGTCTGTCTTCAGGCGTTTATCTGGCGAGACTAAAAGCGGGGGATTTCAGTACCGCGCAGAAGATGGCGCTGGTGAAGTGATATTAGGACTATCTAGTGAGAAAAAGCCCCCGGCTGGGGGCTTTTTGTTTATCTCGATGGGTTACCTGGATAGATTTGCCTTGACCCAGTTCTCCAGTCCGCCCAGAATGATCAACTCCTGCGCGGCAGTCCCTACCGGACTGATGGCGTAGGTTTTATCCCCGGCCACGAGCTGAGAGCGGCGGAAATCGAGTCTGGCTTGAATGCCGGTGCGCACTGTCAGTTTGTCCGCGCCGAATTGGGCTTTGAGGTCGTTCACCAGGTCCGGCGCTTCGATGACCAGGAAACCGTTGTTGATGGCGTT
>JALGZU010000596.1 GCA_025774735.1 candidate division LCP-89 bacterium
TTCCGGTGATGCCACCTATGGCGAGGCGAACGGTACGTCCTATTCAGCTCCCCTGGTCGCGGGCGCAGTGGCCCTTCTGTTGGAGGCTCGTCCTTCATTTACCCCCCAGATGCTCAGGCTCGCCTTCATGGAAACCGCTGACAATGCGAACACTCCCAACAACGATTATGGTTGGGGACTCATAAATATGGCCGACGCATTGAATTGGGGAGCTCGTTTTGAGGCTGATATTCAGGTAGGTACGGCGCCCTTGACTGTAAACTTCACCGATCTCTCCCCTGTCCCGGCCAGCTCATACACGTGGTACTTTGGCGACGGGAGCACATCGAACGACATAAATCCTACCTATATGTACGATCAGGCCGGTCTTTACGACGTGACACTTAGCCTTGAAACTGAGTATGGCACTTTGACCAACATGGCAGAAAACTACGTATTCGCACGCGGCGATACGCTGCGTTTCGATGTCGACTCGGTTTTCGCAGGTGAATCGGTGGTAACGTCATTCTACTTAACTAACTCTATCCCTATTAAAGAACTCTGGCTGCCTTTTGTGGCCGGAGATTCACCAATAGACCTGGCATTGGACTCCACGGCCTTCGGAGATCGGACTTCCCACTTCGAATTCTTCGATACGACCACCTGGTCTTCATGGGATAATCGGTACAACTTCCATCTGGTTGCGGATACCGGCGGAGGGGCCTTGCCCTTACCACCTGGCTCCGGCGAAATAGTAAGGGTGTATTGGTCCACCGATCCCTGGGGGTTATCAGACCAAACGAATGTGATTGACTCGACCGATCTCACTTTTGACCCGATGGTATTTATATCCGAAGAAATCAGCTATCTGCCGGAGGTAGTTCAGGGGATGATAAAGACAATCGATGTTGACCGAGGGGACCTGAATTTTGATGGGAAGATTAACCTGGCCGACATCACGAAAATGATCGACTTTGTTTATGTATCGAAAGAACCGCCCATCACCCTGCGGACGGCGGACGTTACTGATGATCTCAAGGTCAACCTGGGCGACATTACTACGCTAATCAACTTCGTCTATATATCGAAAGACCCGCCCTTGCCCGATCCGTAAACGTGGAAACGCAACTGAGCGGGTTTCCCCGCCCAGCCAGAACCAATCTTCAAATCACGAACTTGCCGTTACGATAAATCACCTTGCCGTCGGCCTTAATCTGCCCACCCTTCCGCAGGTCACAAACCATATCCCAGTGGATAGCACTCTGGTTTTTGCCGCCTGCTTCCAGTATCGATGCCCCGAGCGCCAGATGACAGGTACCGCCGATCTTTTCGTCGAACAGTGTATTGCGTGTAAAGCGCTTGATATTGTAGTTGGTACCGATGGCGATCTCCCCGACCAAGCGCGCTCCTTTGTCGGCACCCATCATCGCCTGCAGATAATCCAGGTTCTTGTCCGCTGTTTCCTTGACGACCGCCCCCTTCTTGAACTCGAGGCGGACGTTTTCAACATCTCGACCACTGTATGAAGCAGGATAGGTAAACCTGATATGACCTTCGGCAGTGTTTTCAATCGGGCTGGTAAATATCTCGCCGTCGGGGAAGTTCTCGGTGCCGTGACAGCTGACCCACTTGCGTCCTTTGACGCGCAGTTTGAGGTCGGTGTCTGCGGCCTCGAAATGCAGTCTGTCGAAGCGATTCAGAATTCGAACCAGTCGCTTCTGTTCTCTCTCAATTTTTTTCCAGTGCTTGACCGGGTCGCGATCATTTATGTGGCCGGCCGAGTACACGAATTCTTCGTATTGGGCCTGGGACATATCGGCGTCCTGCGCGTCCGCTGCAGTGGGGAATTGAGTTCCGACCCAGGAGGTCGAACCATCACCGATGCGCTTGAAGAACTTCATCATCAATGGCTTGAAGGCCAGGCGCTGCATGGCCTGACGTTTGGGATCCACCGACGCCAAGTACCGGTTGTTTTCAGATCCCCAGACATGAATGAGGGCATCGATCTTGTTTACTTCGGTGCGATTAACCGGTGAAATGAACTTTAGCTGATGATCCTTACCCATTTTCAACAATGTCTCCTCGTTATGAGGGAGCTTGATTACGGTGTAAGGATGAGCACCGACCGCAACGGCCTCCTCGAATACAGCTTTCAACAGAGGCAGCGAAACCAGCTCTCCCTGGATTTTCACCAACTGTTTCCTTTT
>JALGZU010000597.1 GCA_025774735.1 candidate division LCP-89 bacterium
GTGGATTTGATGGAGGAGATGCGGCGTTTTATCTGTTTGAGTGATGGCATCGATTTTATCTCTTTCGGGAACCGTTGTCAGGAGAACTGTTCCTGACTATCAGGCTGCCTGCTCGACAGAGAAACCTTTCAGGAACTCTTCGATCGAGGTTTTCAGTTTGGAATCCAGATCGTCGGAGATTTTCTTCTGTTCGACGATTTCGGCTAATTGATCGGGATGGCTGGCCCGCATGAACTTGATCAACTCGTCCTGGAAACGCTTCACTTCAGTCACCGGCAGGGCATCCGCGAAGCCATTGATGGCTGCGAAAATGATAGTGACCTGCTCTTCCATCGGCACCGGAGCGTACTGTCCCTGCTTGAGAACCTCGACCAGGCGTTCTCCGCGCGTCAACTGCGCCAGGGTGGCTTTATCCAGATCAGAACCGAACTGGGCAAAGGCCGCCAGTTCACGGTATTGAGCCAGGTCCAGCCGCAGCGACCCTGCGACCTGTCGTTGAGCCTTCGTCTGGGCGTTACCACCCACACGGGAGACCGAGATACCTACGTTAATGGCCGGCCTGACGCCCGCGTAGAAGAGATCGGGCTCCAGGAAGATTTGGCCGTCGGTAATCGAAATGACGTTGGTCGGGATATAGGCCGACACGTCACCCGCCTGCGTTTCGATGATGGGCAGCGCCGTCAGCGAGCCCCCGGGGGCAGAACAGCCCGCTCCAGCCGCCACGGCCTTATTTTCGGACATCTTCGCAGCACGCTCCAGTAGACGCGAATGGAGGTTAAAGATGTCTCCAGGATATGCTTCACGTCCCGGCGGGCGGCGCAGCAACAGTGATAACTGGCGATAAGCCCAGGCATGTTTGGTGAGGTCATCGTACACACAGAGGGCGTGACGCCCGGAATCCCGGAAATATTCGCCGATAGCAGCTCCGGCAAAAGGAGCCAAGTACTGGATTGGTGCTGTCTCTTCTGCGGTCGATGAGACGACGATGGTGTGCTCCATGGCTCCGTGATCCTCGAGGATCTTCACAACCTTGGCCACGGTCGAACCCTTCTGGCCGATAGCGATATAGATGCAGGTAACGTCCTTGCCCTTCTGGTTGATGATCGTATCGATGGCGAGGGCTGTCTTGCCGGTCTGCCGGTCGCCGATTATCAACTCGCGCTGGCCGCGACCGATGGGAACCATGGCGTCAATGGCGATGATACCGGTATCCAGCGGCTCCTTAACAGGCTGGCGGTAGATGACGCCGGGAGCTTTCTTCTCGGCAGGACGGAACGTATCGGTCTTTATGGTGCCTTTCCCGTCGAGTGGGAAGCCCAGCGGATTGATTACGCGACCCAGCAGAACGTCACCGACGGGGACTTCGACAATGCGGTTGGTCCGCTTGACGATGTCGCCCTCTTTGATCTTGGTGAAGTCACCGAAGACGGCGATACCGACGTTATCCTCCTCGAGGTTCAGGGTCATGCCGTAAATGTCGTTGGGAAATTGCACCAACTCGGAGGCCATGACGTTTTCCAGGCCGTAGACGCGGGCGATGCCGTCGCCGACCTGGATCACCTCACCTACTTCATCCACTTCGGCCTTGGCGTCGAATCCAGCGATCTGCTTTTTGATAATCGACGTAATTTCTTCGGGTCGGATTTGCATTTTAAGGTCCTCTATCCCATTCGATACGGTTCGATAACGGTTTCCGGACCGGAACTTGGGGCCGTTTGGACGCTTCGAACCTGATAAAGTGAAAAATTATTTGAGGTCCTATACCTTTACCATTCAGGACCTAAACCGTCAGGCGAGGGTAACTCTACGCCTGGATCAGTGATTCTCGCAGAGCGGAAAGCTTTCCGATAATGGTGGCGTCGAGCAGTTGATGACCAATCTGAAGCCGAATGCCGCCCAAAACCTTCTCGTCAATGCGGCAGTTCAGAATGACATTTTTTCCGGTCCGCTCGGACAATTTCCCGGAAATGGCTTTCTTCTCCGCATCTGACAGCGCGACCGCAGACGTTACGGTCACGTCGATACGGGATCGATAGTCATCCCAGTAATGGGTGTAAGCGTCCGCGGCGAAGGGCAGGATTTCCTGCCGCCCCTTACGCAGGACCAGCTCCAGAAACCGGCCGAAATACTTTGACCACGGCTTGTCGTAGGGTATCTTCAGCAGATCCAGCTTCGCAGCACGCTTCGTCTCCAGCTCTTCGGAGATGGATTCGATGCTCTTCGTCTCCACCGCCAGATCGAACAGGGGACGGGTGTAGATGCGGATTAAGGCGTCGTTTTTCATCGATCGTTTTCCATGTGCAAAGTTGTCCTCAAAGAACGGAGGCACGGTTCCCAAAGGATCGAAGTTTGTCCACTCTTGACCAGGGTGACGCGTTCAACCGTCACTAATTCAATCCATCGATCTCACGTTCGATCAGGTCCCGATGATCTTCAGCATTCAGAGCCTGACCGATGACCTTGCTGGCTGCAGTGATGGCAACTTCGATCACCTCCTGCCGCAATTCCTGGGCAGTTTTCTGCCGTTCCAGCTCGATATCGGCCTTGGCTTTTTCGATCATGGACTGCGCTTCGGCTTCAACTTGCGCCTTCTTCTCCTCGTGCAGAGCTTCGGCACGTGCCGTGGCTTCATTGATGAGCTTCTGCGCTTCCTTGCGGGCGTCGTCCAACTGCTTCTGGTACTTTTCGAGGAGTTCTTCCGCATCCTGATGGGCCTGCTTGGCCTCCTCGATGTCCTGTTTGATGCCGTCTTCACGGGCTTGCAGCGCCTGGACGATAGGTCCCCAGGCCCACTTCCTCAGGACGAACAGCAGAACCAGAAAGACGGCGGCGGTCCAGATGATGGACCCGGGTTGAGGCATGATGATGTCTTGCATGTAATTCCTTACTTCAGAGCGATGAGCATACAGATGACGGCGTTGAAGAAGGCAACACCTTCGATCAATGCCGCTGAAATCAGCATGGCGGTCTGAATCTTACCCGCTGCTTCGGGCTGGCGGGCGATACCGTCCATAGCCTGTCCGGCGATGCGGCCGATACCCAGTCCA
>JALGZU010000598.1 GCA_025774735.1 candidate division LCP-89 bacterium
CCCACCTGTTCACACCTTAGCCGGCCTCCCAGATCGCCGGTGGTGTTATCCGTTTCGAGGGCGTATTTTATGGCGCCGTTGATCCATCCGGCCTCTTGTTCAAGACCGAGGTTGTCGAGCAAAGCCGCGATGGCGGCTATGGCGGCAAGGGGATTGGCAGTCTCCTCTTCCTGATGACCACCGCAGGCGACGTCCGCGGGCATGAAGAGAGATATTTTCCCGGGATTCAGGTTGGCCTCGAAGGCCAATCCCCTTCCTCCCTGAATGACGGCCCCGATATCGGCTACAACCTGTCCGAAGGCACAGTCCGCTACCACCAGATCCAACTCCTGAGGCGTATTTAGCATCAGCGAGATGAGATCCCCCAGGAAAAGATGAGTTTTCTCGACTTCGGGGTAGTCGGGGGCGATCTCATCTGCAATCAAGGTCCAGAGATCCGCTTCGGATCGCCAGAAGTATTGACCGCCGCAGATGGCAATCCGGTTCAATCCTTTCTTGCGGGCATGCTCGAACGCATGTTGGATCAGCTTTTGAACGCCTCCCCGGGTTACGATGCTCTGATGAATAATCCCTTCATCCGGTCTCCCCTTCTTAAAAACAGAGGTGAGATCAGGACCGGGCCCTTCGAGGTTATCTCTGAAGATCTGAAAATTAATATCTTCAGGCTTCGTGCCCTTCAAAGGACAGAATCTGGCACTGAGCAGCTTTACCGGGCGGAAATTCAGGAAGAGATCCAACTTCAACCTGAGTTCGTTGAGGATCGCCCGGGAGTAAGATCCATCAGAGACTTTTGGATTGCCCAGTGCCCCGATGAATAAGGCGACGAAACTGCTCTGTATTTCTGAGACCTGCTCATCTGAGACTGCGATACCGGTGCTCAGGTAGCGGTCCGCATCGAAATTGAACGCAACCGGCTCGACATCGACACCAGACCTCTCGATCACAGCCTTCAGTACTTTGACGGCTTCAGCGGTTACTTCACTTCCGACGCCGTCACCCGGGATAATGCCAATTTTGCGCATGTGAACCTCCTCAACAATCTAACTATGCGAATGCGCTAATGTGAAAATGATATGTCACATGATCTCCTGGAGAGCTGCAAATAGTTTTTTATGTTCCTCCGGCAACCCCACGCTGATCCGGCAGCAGGTGGGCAGTTCATAGGGTTCCATCGGTCTGACGATCACCCCTCTTTTCAAAAGTTCCACGAAAATGGTTTTGCAGGACCGTTTAAAATCCACCAGGACGAAGTTGGTGATGGAGGGAATCACATACAATCCCATGGTCGTCAGCCGATTCTGCAGCTCTCCCAGGCCAGAGCGGTTATTAGCGTTGGTCCGGTCCAGGAATTCCCCATCATCGAGGGCGGCTTCAGCCGCAATCTGGGCCAGAGCATTGCAGTTAAAAGCTTCGCGCACTTTATGCATCGATGCGGCGATGGCCGGTTGGGTGAGGGCGTAACCACACCGGATTCCGGCCAGCCCGTAAGCTTTTGAAAACGTGCGCAGAACGATGACCGGCTGACCTGCTTTAACATATTCCAATCCGTTGGGATAATCCGGGAGATCGACGAAGTCGAAGTAGGCCTCATCCAGTACCAACAAAGCTTGTGGTGGTAACTCCCCGATGATGCGTTCGACATCGGCGCTCTTCAGGTATGTCCCCGTCGGATTGTTGGGATTGGCGATAAACACCAACCGAGTTTCCGGGGTCATGGCAGCGATGATAGCGTCAACGTCATAGGTGTACTGCGGCATCGGGATCATTAACGGCCTGACGCCCATGATCTGACAGGCAATTCGGTACTTGAAGAAAGCCTGAGGACCGGTGATCGCCTCCAATCCGGGTTCCAGGAACGCTTCGCAGATAATTTCCACGATCTCAGTCGAACCGTTTCCGAGTAGAATCCCCGCCGGATCGTGGTCATTTAATTCCGACAGTTTCTGAACGAGTGTATAACCTCCGGCATCCGGGTAGAGGTGAATAGAAGATGCCGCCTCCAGCATCGCCTCCAGCGCTTTAGGTGAAGGCCCGAGAGGGTTCTCATTGGATGCTAATTTGACGATATCATTAACACCGTATTCCCGCGCAACTTCCGAAATAGGCTTGCCGGGAATATAGGGGTGAATTTCTTCCAGAATAGGGCGTGCGATGTTCATGTTCTCCAGTCAGGAAAATCGAATT
>JALGZU010000599.1 GCA_025774735.1 candidate division LCP-89 bacterium
CGGGCATTCTCCCTGAAGAATCGATCCATGGTATTCATGCGCTTTCTGATTCGGCCGTTCGTCAGGTATCTGAACATGATTCCGGCGGTGTTCGAAATGCCCTCGTCCGAAAGCATACCGCCCATGGCCCGGAATACCATGGGGAAGGCGAGGGTCTCCAACCCCCTGACCCCCACCTCGGTGAAGAGATGCTGCCAGTCCTGTACCGTGTGGACGTTCAACATACAATATGCACAGATGACGGATGAGACCTGCTCCAGGAATTCGGCAGTTGTCTCCTCCTGCCAGCTCAGTTCATTCCAGGCAAGTCGGCCGTCGGGTTTCACGACGCGCAGGGCCTCCTGAACGGCTTTTTTCTTGTCACTGACCAGAACAAGCATGGCTTGCGAGACCGCGACATCGAACTCGTTCTCCGAAAATGTCAGATTCAATGCATCACCCTGATGAAAGGTCACCTTCTTCCCCAGACCTTTACGCCTAACGAGGGATCTTGCCTGGTCCAACAGGTCCTCCGAGATATCAACGCCAACCACCTCGCAGCCATAGGTCGCGGCGAGAAAGACCGCAGTGGTTCCCTTGCCACAGGCGATATCCACGACCCTCGTGTCACGATTGATTCCGCAAGCGTCGGCCAGGGTGCGGGTTGCCTTCATGCCGCCGGGGTGAAGTACCGTGAAACCGACGTGAAGCGCCATGAAGTCGAAGATATCGCAGTTCTCGGCGGCGCATTGATCCTCTCCTTGCATGTCATTCATGGTGAACATTCCCCCAAAACGTTTTGCCTTCATGACAAATGGAAGGCGGTGTCAGGCGCGGAAGTCGGCCCGGCGACAGCCTTTGATTCTCTCATAGGCCATGTGTTCCAGTTTCTCCAGTTGAAGGGGCTTTTGGTCATGGGAAAGCTCGGAAATATATTCATGGCATGCTTCAGGAAGCTTCAAGGCATCGAGCTCCTCATGGCTTGTAGCGAATACATCCTTGTGGAACCGCTCGAGCGTGGAGGCCGCTTTGGTGAGGGATGTTGCGTCCTTGAATGACCCCAATAGTCTACTCACAAAAGCCGCTTTCAGCAGGACCTCAGAAACACGGAGATTGGATTGGATACGCCCATCGGGAATATACCTCGGCGGCGCATAGCCAATGTCGTGGTCGCGGGAAAACAAGAACCCCTTGGCCTCCGGCCACTCCAGCCCGAGCCGTTGAAATTGTCGCTCATCGACTTTTCCATGGGCGTTGTCGTTTCTATAGAGCTGCTTATAACTGGGAAGCAGCCCGGGAAAATGCATCCTGAGGGTGTCGAAAAACTCCGCTTTTTGTCTTCCGGGCCTCAACGTCAGCCCCCAGGACTGGACGAACTCGGCCCCAGCCTGTTTCGCCCTGGCGTAAATCGCATTCATATTGTCGTCGGTGTCGCCGATGAAAGGCAGGGTTGGAACCAGGTAGACGCCACACGGGATGCCCTGTTTCCGGAGTTCTCTCACGGACGCGATTCTCTCGTCCGTGGTGCTCGCACCCGGTTCGAAGATCCTCTGCACATCCTCGTCGGCAAGCGTTATCGTGTAATTCACACTGGCGTAAGATTCCCGGTTGATGCGCCTCAACAGGTCCAAGTCCCTGAGGGCGAGTTTGTTCTTGGTCAGGATGTGCACCGAAATCCCGTGGTCACAGGCGATTTGAAGACACTGCCGCGTGATTCTCGCCTTTTCCTCGATTGGCTGGTAGGGATCGCAGACACCACTTGCGATGAAGAACACAAACGAAGCCTGCGGATCATCGAAGATCCGGAGTTGACGGCCGGCATCGCTCCTCTTGCTCGGAAGACCCTTCCTCCGCAAAAACCGTTCCAGCAACTCTGGTGCGTTTTTCTTTATCCGTACCCGGGTCCCGAAGTCGCTGTGCAGATGATATTTCTCGGCTTTTCCGTCGCAATAGCGGCAGTCATGGGCGCATCCCTGAAAGGGATTGAAACTGTAATCGACCCAGGCGAAAAGGTTGGCATACCCCTTTCGGATTAAGGATTTCGCCTCATATTCCTCTGTATCGACAACCATCTGTCGCGCCATGCATCCGGGCCACGTCCGAGCCTTCGCCGGAAAGAGGCGGCGAGTATTTTCGATCAGACCAATCCGTTGCGGCTGAAATCGGCCAAGACCTTTATCCCTGCCAGACGCCTATTCCTTTTC
>JALGZU010000600.1 GCA_025774735.1 candidate division LCP-89 bacterium
GAAGTCGCCAACCTGAAGCTTGTAGATATACACCCCCGACGCCAAACGTGATCCATCGAAGGTGACTTCTTGCATCCCTGCATCCCGCCAGCCGTCGATCAGCTTTGCAGCCTGCCGACCCGAAATATCGTAAACTGATAAGCGTACCTTGGCGGCTATCGGCAGGGTGAAGGATAGTGATGTGACGGGGTTGAAGGGATTGGGATGGGCGCCGATTAATGCATGTTCATCTGGTTGAGATCCCGATGCCGAACCATTCAGATCATCGAAACTTTCTCCCCAGCAAGCCCAACCGATGATCTGAGAAGCTCCGCCATCTCCTGCCAGCTTCTCAAAGTCAAAGTGATTTTCATCCCATGCCTCATCCGGATAGACTCCAACATAAGCATCGTAGGTGTACATGCCTGTTGGAGCGCCCGCCGGAACGGCCTGTGTGCGATCCCGATCAGCGGACCAAGTCGCCGGAGCTGTGAAATCGGGTACATTGATGATCGGACCGTATTCGGTGCCATTGGGCAGGGTCACCATCGTCCAGATGTCGAACGTTTCCGGTTCAGGGCTATTATTGGCGACAGCGATGTTGAAATCGAAACTGCTGCCGGCAGCCGGAATCTGGATCGGCGGATTATATGGGATCAGGGTAACAGACAGATCCGGTGGAGGTGGAGCCTCCATCACGGCATAGTGGTATCCCATATCGACGATATCCGCATCCTGGATGCCATCCGTTCTGGTCGTACCCGTAATCATCGCTGAAGCTGGGTCACCAGCATCAACACAAGGTGAGGTCGCAGGTTGTCCGGCAGCGGTTTGGGAGAGGTAGTAAACTCCATCAGGGCCTGTTACGAACAGTGGATCTTCATCGATATTTCCGATTCCCGACAATCCGCCCTCCACACAAGAGTAGGTAAAAAGCACCGTACCGTTGATGTTGGGGTCATTGGTGGAATAGTTGTCGTAAACGATGTTGTTCTGACCGATCACCGTGTCTTCGACCGTAGCCACCAACAGCCCCCCACCTACTGCGGAACTGAGCGGCGAAGTACAGCTGTTTTGCACGATGGTGTTGTTGATCAGGGTCGGAGTGCTCGAGTAGGAGGCAGTTCCGGAACTCATGAAACCACCACCCTTGTAAAGCGCAGTATTGGCGTAGAGGAGATTGTTGGTGAATGTGCAGGTAGCTATAAGGTCTTCGCAACGGATCCCGCCGCCTCCGCAGGAGGTTAATCACGTGCCATGCGACGAATTGTTGACGAAGACGCAATTGTTGACCGATATGTTCGAGCTCCATTTGAGCTGGAGACCCCCTCCGTTCTGAGATGCATAGTTGTTAGCAAAGACACAGTTAGAGATCGTCACCGAACTGGTGTTAATGTAAATCCCGCCTCCAGACTGAGCGGAGTTATTGGCAATGGTGCAATGCGTGATGGTTATACCACTGCTTTGAAGATACAAAGCCCCTCCGTTGACATTCGGGGTAGGATGGTACCTGGCGTACTCCAGCACACAGTAGGAAAATATACTGCTGGACGAAGCGCCATACGCGAAGCGAATCCCACCCCAATCGCAGGACGGGTAGGGATCCTGGCGGGTGAACACGATAGAATCGAGTTCTGTCCCTACCGCCTGGAGTTCCCCGTAAGCGTTGACAACGATGTTATAGTTTCCTGCAAACAGGAGGGTTGTTCCCGGCTGGATGGTCAGGATATCGCCACCTTCCACCCAGCAATCGCCTGCCACCGTGTAGCTTCCAGGTCCCAGAGTTCCGCTCAGAGGCCCGGAAAGCTGGGCGTAACCAGTCACGGCAGTCAGCGTTACTATGGCTGCGACAAACATATAAATTAACGAAAATGATCTCATTATATCCTCCAATGTATTTCCCCCGGAGTTTTTCCGCCTTTATAGTGAGGAATAGGCACAACCGGATACACCTCACTCAGGAGTCTGAATCCAACTGTGCCTTCGTCAGGCAGGCTTTTAAACCACCTCGGAAAGGTGACCCACACCCCGGTGTGGCGAGTATTTCCTCACCGCACGCTAACCGTTGATTAGTATAAAATCAATTGCGGCTTTTCAATATAGCGTATATTATAATATATAAAGTTAAAAGGCAAGAGAATAATTAAAATCTACAAAACATTTTATAATTGACGAGTTTCTATTAATAATAGCGATAAAAAGG
>JALGZU010000110.1 GCA_025774735.1 candidate division LCP-89 bacterium
AAGGCGATGCCGGTCGTCATCCCGCCCGTGGTGATGCCGGGCCCCGCCTTGAGCAGCGTGTTTTCGGCCGATTCCAGGATGCTCAAGCCCCCGCCCCGGTTCTCCGCGAATCCCGAAATGATGTGCACCGAAAAGTCGATTCCCAGGCCGATCAGAATCACCGCGAACATGGCCGTCATGATGTTCAGCGTCCCCACCGTCAGCGTCGTAAAAGCCATCGTCCAGACGACGCCCACGATCAGCGTGGTGATTGCGAAGAGCGGCGCCACCCACATGCGGAAGGAGACGATGAACAGGATCAGGATGAGAGCTAATGCCACCAGGGAGAGATAATTCATATCGCTCTCGACCGCCACCAGCTCGTCCCGGGCCATAACGATCATGCCCGTCATGCCCGTTTCGACGTCCGGGTAGCGCTGCCCGATATCCGCCAGGATAGCTTCAATCGAGTCGCTGACCACCATACCACGCATCGCATCAGTGACCGGGAAGGCCGGAGCTGCCATTATCATCAATGTCCGGTGATCGTAGGAGAGAAAATGCAGGTCGCCGATGATCAGTCGATCCGCGGCCGATGTCGCTCTTTCAGGGGGAACGTTGGCGTTATCGACGTATTCCTCCATCGTTTCCAGCCACGATCTCAGGCCGTCCAGGTAGCGGATGGCGTTGTCGCTCTTCTCCCGGTTGGAGAGTTTCTCTTCATCGTCACTGTAAATGTAGGTCTTCTCCAGGTTGTCATTGATGTGGGTCAGAAGCGGCAGGAGACTGACGTCGGAGAAGAGATCCTTCGAATTCTCCAGGTCCTTGGTCTTTGTCAACATCATTCCGTGATTCCGGATGAACTCTTCGTCCTCTTTGAGCGTCACCCGCTTGATGAGTTTCTCGTCGTTCTCGCCGTCGACCATCGCCGTGATGGCGGAGATTGGCCCGGCCGCCTCTTCGGCGAACGCCTTGATCTCCTCCTCGTCGCCTCGAAACAGGATCATGATCGACGAGGCCGATTTGTACTTGTCCAGCACCCGGTTGAATTCCACGGCGCGCGGGTCGCTTTTCGGCATCAGATCCGACCAGCGCATGGATAGTTCCAGATTTTGACTGATGATCAGCGCCAGAACCGTAATGACTCCCGCTGTGCCGAGCATCCACCAGGGATACTTATGCGCCAAACGCGCCAAAGATCGCAGTAGCTTCTCTCTCATTTCGGATTTCCCTTAGAAATACACCCGCAGGCGGATTAAGCCGCCGTTGCCTAAATCTTTCGAATACATCGTCCCTTCGTTCCCGAGATAGAAATTCCCGAAGGCGGTCAACTCCACGTCCTGGAAGAGGCTGTAATTCAGTTGGGGCACGACGGCGACACTTTCGTCGTTTATGCAGCCAATGACTGAACTACCCATCGTAATCAGGTCTGTGATGGGATATTGAGCGAAGACGTACGCCTGCGTCTGTCCCAGGGTCAGTGTCTCTCCAGTGTAATACTGCATCCAGTGCGTCAGAGTATAGTCGTCCGCAGCTTGAGGCGCTTCGCTGTGGTAATAGAATTCGCTGAGGACGTAGAGGCCGTTTCTGAAGGTATAGTCGAAGCCGCCAACGGCTTCCCAGAAATCCTCGTCTTGTTCCAGATCGTTGTACGCGATCTCAGCCCAGACTCCGAATCCCAGCAACTGCCCCACCAGGTCGCCGCCGATCAGTCTGCGCCAGCCTCCGCTGGTTTCAAATGCAGGATAGGTCGTATAATTCCACTCCGTCGTAATGCCGCTGAGGGAGAAATCGAAGCCTCCAAACCTGGAATTGAGTTGAAGCATCGCCGTGGGTGTGTCCCAATCTTCGCCCAGGGCATAGAGGGCCAAAATACCCGAAGCGCGACTCAGCGGCAAATCCATCCGCACGGCATTGTGCCCGGGCTGTTCATAGGTGGGATCGAGCAGGTCCTTGCGGTTGAATACGTCGGCCGGATTCCAGGCGTACCCCGTGCCGTAGGAGATCTGTTGCCTGCCCGCCGTGAGATCGCCCAATTCGAAGGCCAGCCGGACGTAAGCGTTATCGAGAGCGATGCTGTCGGTAAAAGTGATGGAGTAATCGTCCTCCGTCCCGGGTGAAACCTCGGAGCGAATCGCCTCGGGAAAGTAATCCAGGAGGTTGTAAGAGGTCTTGCCGCTGTAATTGAAATAGTTGATGTTGGCGCCGAACTTGACCCCTTCCATCGGAACCGTTTCCAGGTCGATACGCAGCTTGTTGGAATACAGCGATGCCATCTCCCCGTCGATCTCCGAAACCATTAACTGCGGCTCGAAATATCCGAAAATGTCAGGATCGAGCGCGTAGGAACTGCCTGCAAGTGAAGACAACAGCAGGATAATAACGATCCTTCTCATTCCCTTAACCCCCTTTCGGTAAACAGGTTGTCGTCCAGATTGACCTTATAATCGACGGAATTGATCTCCAGGCGGGTGACGGATTGATCCAATGAGTTCGTCATGATCATTTTCTTCGCCGTCGGAATTCCCTGGATGACCTCGATGTCGCTCACAGTCAATCTTTTACGTTTCAATCCGGGATCCTTCAGGTCGTAATAATCCATCACCAGCGGCACGAAATCCGATCGCTTCACCCACATCATCAGATGGGAATAACCGGCCTCGCTGCCCTCCTTGCGGGTCAGCTCCACCTGGTAGCAGTCTTCCCCTTCAATTTTCTCATCAGTGAGCCGTGTCGCCTGATAGTCTGTGATGAACGCATCCCCGGATCCCATGTCTTCGTAGGAAAAATCCGATCCCTCCATTTTCTGCCGCTTGGCGTGTTCGGCCAACTTGCGCACTCGCTTGGTCCTCGGGAAGTACGCCCAGATGTCGTCGGCGTGATTTAGCATCAGCGTGGCTTGCCCCCGGGTTCTAGCCGGTTCCAGGTAGCGCATTAAATTCTTCTCGCCGTGGCCCTTGCTGAACGATTCGTAAACGAAGGTCCGCTCCTGCCCCGACGACGTCTCGATCACCATGGTCATGGTCGCCTGCATCTGCGGCGGATTCATGATATCGTTGACCTTTTCTATGATCTTCTCCCCGGTGAGCTCCTGCGCCAGAGCGGGGGAGAGGAGCGCTATGATAAATGTGATTGAGCAGATTACCCGCTTCATGGTGTGCCTCTGTATCTTAATGATTAACTCCGCAGTATTTCCGGATGATGGCGTCTTTGACCTGTTTCAGGGGATAGGGCTTGCCCACGAACCAGTAATGCAGGCAGGCTCCATCCAGGATGGCTCCCAGCACTCTCGCCTCCGCGGCCGGATCGGCATACCCGAGCTGTTTGAGGATCGCCTCCAGCCAGCCGAACATCTCCTGAATAAAATCGGAGAAGATCCGCCGGGCGTTTTCGGGCAGATCCGGCTGCATGATGATGCTGAAATAGAGGCTCCAGAAATGCATCTCTTTCTCGGCGATGTCGAAGGTGAGATTGACCATGGCCGCAATCTTCTGCCTCGGTTCCTCGATCGTTTCGATATCCGCCATGGACGTCTCTATCAGGGTCATCCCCCGGCGCACGATGGCTTCCAACAGCTCTACCTTGCTCTGGAAGTAGTTGTACATGAGCCCCGTCGAAACGCCCGCTCGTTCTGCGATCAGGCTGATCGAGGTGCCGTGATAGCCCCGCTGAGTGAACAGCTCCAGAGCCGCCTCCATGATCTTCTCTCGGCTCTTGGCCCGCATCCGGTCAAACTGTTCCTTCGTCCTGGGTGACATGAAATCCTTGATGATTGAATGAACGTTCATTCATAATATAAGCACAAAAAACCACTTTGTCAACTCTTTTCTTAATTAATTGGAAAATTTATAGGGAAAGCTCGGTGGGCTGGAGATCTGTTGGAATTTTTACTCAGTTTGCGGAGGAATTTCGGTGGATTGATCTGGTTTCGCACGTTTCTTCAGGAAACGCCGCGTCTTCGGCATCGTGGCGCATCCCGGGCAGCCCCGCGACCTGAAAGCCCGTACGATGAGCCGCGCCAGGTAAATCCCTGCGCCTAAAACAATGACTCCGACGATGATCCATTGAAGTAACATGACCGTCTCTTGCTTATAATCCGAACAGACCGCCCAATCTCACGGCAGCGAACGCGATTCCCCAGGCGAAGGTGGTCTGGTACCCTATCGAAAATGCCGTCCAGCCCAGGCTGCCCGTCTCCCGCCAGATGGCCACAATTACGGCGATGCAGGGGCTGTAAATCAAGACGAAGAGCATGAAGGCCAGCGCCGTCACCGGGCTGATCCCTGAGTTCTTCAGCGCGTTCGATAGCGCCCCCATGGTCCCTTCCTCGCCCGCGTCATCCACACCGTACAGCACCCCCATGGTGGACACGACTACCTCCTTCGCCACCAGGCCCGTTAACAGCGACACCCCCATCTGCCAGTCGAATCCCAGCGGGTCCAGGGCGGGGGAGAGGGTTTTGCCGATTTCGCCGATGTAGGAATCCGACGCCGCCGGAGCTTCACCACCAACACGTGGAAACGCCCCCAGGAACCAGACGATCACCGACGCCGCCAGGATCACCGTACCCATCTTTTTCAAATACTGCGACGAGCGGTCCCACATGTGCCGCAGGCTCGTCCAGGCGGTGGGAATGCGGTAGGGAGGCAGTTCCATCACGAACGGCGCACCCTTCGCCCGGAACAGGGTCATGGAGAACAGTTTCCCCGCCAGGATCGCCAGCAGCACGCCGAAAATGTACAGCCCGAAGATGACGTTGCCCGCCTGCGCGGCGAAGAACGTCCCGGCGAAGAGGATATACACTGGCAGCCGCGCCGAACAGCTCATCAGCGGTGTGATCAAAATGGTCAACAGCCGGTCGCGGCGGCTCTCCAGAGTCCGCGTCGCCATGATCGCCGGCACGCCGCAGCCGAAGCCCATGATCAGCGGAATGAACGATTTGCCGTGCAATCCCAGCGAATGCATCAGCCTGTCCATCAGGAAGGCCGCCCGGGCCATGTAGCCGCTGTCTTCCAGGACAGATATTCCCAGAAAAAGGATCATGATGTTGGGCAGGAAAATGAGAACTCCTCCCACGCCGTTGATGACGCCGCCCAGGACCAGCTCGCTGAGAGGCCCGGCGGGAAGGACGCCCGCCATGACGACCGACAACCAGCCGACGCCGGCTTCGATCCAGGCCATGGGATACTCACCCAGCTTAAACGTCCCCTGAAACAGCAGCCAGAGGAAGAAGAGAAATAGCGGCATCCCGAACAGCCTGTGAGTCAAGACGTTATCCACCTTCTCGGAGATCTGTCGCCTCCCGATACCGGTGCGCTTCAAGGTCTCCTGCAATGCTCCGGCGATGAAGCCGTAGCGCCGGTCGGCGATGATCGCTTCCAAGCCTTCAGGATAGCGCTTCTCCAGCTTTTCGATGGCTTCGCTGTAAAGATCGTGGAAGTCATGATCCGACAACAGCGTCGGCGAGAGTCGCGCCATGGCGTCGTTGTCCCCTTCCAGCACCCGCACTGCCAGCCACCGGGAGGGAACCTCTTTTCCGACTTCTTCGGATATTGTCCGGGTCAGAACCTCGAGGCTCTCTTCGAACTCTACCCCGTAGTTGACCCGGATGTCGCGCTTTTCGCTCTCTTCGGCTGAAGCTGTCTCCTGGATCGCTTTCAGGAGTTTTCCCGTTCCGTAACCTCTCGATCCCACCGTGGGAACGACTTTGCAGCCCAATAGCTGCCCCAGCAGTTTGGCGTCCACGTCGAATCCCTTGGAGAGAAGCTCGTCGTACATGTTCAGCGCCAGCACCAGCGGCACGCCCAGTTCGATCAACTGGACGGCCAGGTAGAGGTTGCGCTCCAGGTTGGAGCCGTCCACCACCTGTACGACCACGTCCGGTTTTTCGTTGAACAGGTAATCGCGGACGACGACTTCTTCGATGGAAAAGGCGGTCAGGCTGTAGGTTCCGGGGAGGTCGGTAAAACGGAAGGAATTGCCCTGGTAGGCGCGCACGCCGACTTTCTTCTCGACGGTGACCCCCGGCCAGTTGCCCACGTGCTGGTGAGCGCCGGTTAAGGCGTTGAAGAGGGTGGATTTGCCGGAATTGGGATTGCCGATCAGGGCGATCTGGAACGTCTGCCCGGTTACGGGCTGGGCGTCGGTTCGTCCGGCGCTTTCTCCGGCGTCACGATGATGCGCTGCGCTTCCGCGACTCTCAGCGCGATGTGATACCCCTTTATTTCGCATTCGATTGGATCCTTGAGCGGCGCGTACTTGACCACCCGGACGTCCGTCCCCGCGTTGATGCCCATCTCCAGCAGCCTCCTCCGGATCGGTCCGCCCCCCAGGATGCGGGAGACGGTGACATGGTCTCCGGAGCGGCAGTCCGCCAGCACAGTCTCGCCGGGACGCGGCTGCCAGCCGTGCCGCCGGCCTCCGCCTCCGTAACCACGGCGTCCGCCAGGGCGCGGATTTTCCGGCTGATGTTCCGGGGCCTTGCGCTTGTGGCCGTGGAGGAGTCTGTTCCAGAATTTGGGCATGGTCGAGTATGCGCCTACCGTTGCCGCTTATTGATATTGCGACTGCGTCTTAATTTAAGGTAAAAATCCGCCCGAGTCAAGAGATATTTTACTTTGATCCCGCGCCGCTTTCGGTTTTTTTTTTGCAAAACGACGGGTGGTAACGTGTAGGGGCGGGGTTTCCCCGCCCTGTCGTCATTGCGAGCGAAGCGAAGCAATCTCATCCTTTAAAGGATTTGTAGGGGCAACCCCCCGTGGTTGCCCTCGAACGGCTAATGGGCAGGCACAGGGGCCTGCCCCTACATCTCCCCACAACTCAAAAAATCTCCCCCACCTCCAAAATTCCCCTTGACATTCCCATTTTCATGATGTATATTATAATATCACCATATTCTCAATTTTGCATTTTCATCACAGAGCCTCTTATGAGCTCCAGGATAATCACACTAGTAATCCCCGCCCTGCTGCTAACTCTGCCCCAATCTTCTCCTGCCTGGTGGACCAACGATCCTTATAACGGTATGGTGCCAGTGGTTATGGCAGAAGGAAATCAAGCGCAGCCAATCATCAACCGCATGGAAGGCTCTGGATACACTATGACTATCTGGATGGATTACCGCATACCGGATGAGCCGCGTTCTTACTATCAGGTACTTAACGAATTGGGGCAGCCCCAATTGGCGACGGGTGGACAACCGGTGATTGATGAAGTAGAATACTGGTACAATGGGGTCCAATTTGCCGTGCCGGACGGTGAAGGTGGGATAATTGCCATATTTCGTGATGAGCGAGATGGAAATCATAACATCTACGGCCAACGCTACGACTCTTACGGCAATCCACTCTGGGGATCGACGGGACTGCCGTTGGTCATCTGGCCTGAGGGAGATACCTTCCCGGTAGAAGTTACCTGTGATTCATTAGGCATGTTCTTCGTTTGTTGGGTCATGGAGGTAAATCCTTTAGATGGAGATATTTACATTCAGAAATTTACTGTAAATGGAGAGCGCCTTTGGGGCGACTATGGGATACCCGTTTGTACCGAACCTAACATGCAGCTATGGCCTCAAGCTGTACCTGACGGAGAAGGGGGTCTTTTAGTTGTCTGGAAAGATAACCGCGAAAACCCCTGGTATTATCATCTGTACATGCAGCATCTCGATTCATCCGGTGCGCCGTTGTTTCCGGAAAACGGCATTGAGGTGCGTCTCTACACAACCGGACCAATATCGGTTAGTGGCACAGAAGAAGGTGTTCCCGACGGTGAAGGCGGCGGCATTTTCGCATGGAGAAGTCAAGGCTATTATGGACATGTCAATCTCACCCGTATCTCCGGAGAAGGGCAGACCCTCTGGGAGTGGTCCAACAGCTACCTGTGCTGGTGTGGTATTGCATCGATGCTGAAACATCCATCGGATGGATCGATTTATTTGTCAACCTACGAGATACGTTATGCGGGAAATGATTTCAGATTTTACCTGTATCGTTTCGATATGGAAGGCAATCCTCTATTTGGGCAAGAAGGATTTACTTTGCCGTATAAAGAAACGGGGTATATGTCACCAACGTCCGATGGCATTATTATGTTTGGTAGTGATTGGGAGTACTACCAGACGACTCAGATGAAGGCACTTCGTATGGATACGACAGGCGCCGTTGTCTGGGAAAGCGACGTCGCCCTGGGTGGAACGGCATCTGGCGGCGGCCCTGTTTTTATCCCCAGGACGTCCGTTTCAGACGGTTACGATGGAGCAATAGTTGCTTTTGAAGATAATAGCGTTGAAGTAACTCTACCCGATGTCTCCGCTCAGCGAGTTTTGTACGACGGCACTCTGGGCACGCCTAAGAAACGCCACTACGAGCCCCAGGTGACGATCGATTCACACCTAAACGTTCTACCCGCTGTCATTCAATACGTTATGCCGGAAGCTGGCAACGTCAAAATCGAGCTTTTCGACGTTCTGGGTCGGCGGGTGTCTTTGATTGAAGAGGGTTACAGAGACGCTGGCAGCCACATCGTTCACCTTCCCCATCAAAACCTACCCTCTGGCATCTATATCGCGCGCCTGTCTACCCCTACGCAAGCCC
>JALGZU010000601.1 GCA_025774735.1 candidate division LCP-89 bacterium
GGGCCAACGAGATTCTGGGCGGCAAGATCGGGGAGATGAAACCGGCGCACCCCAACGACCACGTCAACATGGGGCAGTCGTCCAACGACGTAATCCCGACCTGCATGCACATCGCGGCGATGGAGGGCTTGAAGAACGACCTCCTTCCCGCACTGCACGAGCTGAAAAGTTCTCTCGAAGCCAAGACGAAGGAGTTCGATAAGATTTTAAAGATCGGGCGGACGCACCTCCAGGACGCCACCCCGGTCCGGCTGGGGCAGGAGTTCGGCGGCTACGTCTCCATGGTGGCAAACGGCATGGACCGGATCGAGGCCAGTGAAGAACGCCTCTGTGAACTGGCTTTAGGCGGAACGGCGGTGGGCAGCGGCATCAATACACATGAGAAATTCGCCGAACTCGCCATAGAGCAGGTCAATCAAATCAGCGGGCTGAAGTTTCGGGAGGCGGCCAATCATTTCGAGGCTCAGGGGAGCAAGGACGCGGTCGTGGAAGCGAGCGGAGCTCTGAAGACGCTGGCGGTGAGCTTGATGAAGGTCGGCAACGATGTGCGCTGGCTGGGATCGGGGCCACGCTGTGGCATCGGTGAGATCAAGCTGCCTGCGGTGCAGCCGGGCTCATCAATCATGCCGGGCAAGGTCAACCCGGTTATGGCCGAAGCGCTGTGCCAGGTGGCGGTCCAGGTGATCGGCAACGACGCGGCGATCACGCTGGGAGGCCTGTCCGGCAACTTCGAGTTGAACGTGATGATGCCGGTGATGGCGCACAACCTGTTGGAATCCATCGAGCTTTTGACGAACGCCACAACAGCCTTCACCGAGCGGTGCATTACAGGTCTTGAAGCGGACTTGGAACGCTGCGCTGAGATGATCGAGAAGAGCCTGGCGATGTGCACAGCCTTGAGTCCCAAAATCGGTTACGAGGCCGCCGCCAGAATCGCCAAGGAGGCTTACGCCAGCGGGAAGACGGTCCGGGAGGTGGCCGAAGAACAGGGCGTACTCAGTAAAGAGGAGCTGGATAAAGCTCTGGATCCCTGTTCGATGACGGAGCCGGGGACATAATACTTCCTCTTTTCTTCGCCTCTTAGATCGCTGTTTCCAAAGGAGACAACGCAAAGCTCTGCTTGACTCTGTTTGTTTGACTGCTTAAATTACAATTCTTCGCATTTCGGACCTACCATGCAGCATATCGTCATCGGAACGGCGGGGCACGTCGATCACGGCAAATCGGCTCTGATCCGGGCTCTGACCGGCACCGATCCCGACCGCCTCCAGGAGGAGAAAGAGAGGGAGATGACCATCGATCTGGGCTTCGCCTTTCTGGGGGATAATCTCACCTTCATCGACGTGCCAGGTCACGAGAAGTTCATCAAGAACATGCTCTCCGGAGTGGTCACGGTGGACGCGGTTCTGCTGGTGGTAGCCGCCGACGACGGCTTCATGCCTCAGTCGGAAGAGCACTTCGAAATCCTGAAGCTGATGGACGTGCAGCGCGGTCTGGTCGCCCTGACCAAGATCGACATGGTCGATCCGGACTGGGTGGAGTTGGTGGAGGAAGACGTCCGGCAGCGGCTGGCGGGCTCCTTCCTGGAGGAGGCGCCCATCTTCCGGGTGGACAGCCTGAGCGGGAAAGGAATCGAGGAGATAAAGCAGGGGGTATTGGATCTCGCCGCGGAAATTCCGGCTCGCGCGGACCGGGGCGTTTTCCGCATGTACGTGGACCGGATTTTCAGCATCAAGGGTTCGGGGACCGTGGTCGCCGGGACGGTGCTGGGCGGAGAATTGAAACCGGGTGGGAAGGCGGAACTCCTCCCAAAGGGGATCAACGTGCGCATCAAGCGCATCCAGGTACACAACGTCGAAGTGGCCAAAACTCGAACCGGAGACCGGGCTGCCATCAACCTGCAAGGCGTGGAGACCTCCCAGATCGAGCGCGGCGATCTGCTGGCTCAGTCGGGTTACTACAAGCCGACCTACATGTTGAACGTGGCCTACCACCACCTGCCCTCTACCTCCAAACCTTTGACCAACCGCCAGCGGGTGCGGCTGCATTTGGGGACAGCGGAATACCTGGCCCGGGTGGTTCCCCTCGAGAAGAAACCGGTGGTTCCGGGTCAGCCGGGCTATCTGCAATTGAGGCTTGAATCGCCGACCGTTTGTGAGATCGGGGACCGGTTCGTAATC
>JALGZU010000602.1 GCA_025774735.1 candidate division LCP-89 bacterium
ATCGACCTGGACGTGGAGGTTGGCTTTGATCTGAGCAAAGTCCAGATGCAGGTCGGCTCGATCGCGGCCACCTCCTCTCCCCAGGACCAGTTCAGTTTTGGCCTGGGTCTCGGGATTTCCTTCGCCGGGGTTGATGCTGAGATGCTGTTCAAGATGTCGGACCGAGAGTTCTCCCTGGGCATCACGGAGATGGCGATTCCGATCTCGGTGCCCCATTTCCCATTGAGCCTGGCCGATCTGGACCAACTGCAGGACAGTAGCGGCGCCTGGGATCCGGATCGGGTTGTTGACGCCGAAGGAACCCTCGATGGTGAGATCGATGGGCTGAACCAGCGTGTCGACACGCTCAAGGCAAGCATCGACGCGCTGGAAGGCGAGCTCAGCGGCATGGAAACAGGAGCGCAACGAACCCAAAAGGAAATCGATCTGAAGCAAAAGAGCAGGGAACTGCGCGCCGCCCGCAAGTAGCTTTTCGAAAAGACGGGTCAGAAATTCCTGATGCAGAGCATTTTTGTCATATACGACAGCATTCACGAAAGCAATCGGAATCTCTATCAGGAGTACATCGAGATCTACATGGCCATCATCGACAAGACGATTGGTGCCATTCACGTCGATACGGATCTCGACTTTGTGCTGAGTGACGTCAAGTTCGTGTTGCCCTTTCAGAATCCGTCCGATATCCGCGTGGAAGGTGGCGCGCGACTGGATGGGTTCGCCCCGGACGACCCAATGGCTCCGCTGGGCGATCTCAAGTTCAAGCTCGGACTATCGTCCGAGGTCATCTTTTTCTCGGTAGAAGGCGGCGGCGACCCGATCCCACTGCCAGATTTTGGGCGCTATCACGACGGCAGTGTGAACCTGAAGCACTTTCGCATCGGCTACGGCTACACCAAAAACTCTTTCAACCTGGCGGCGGCCGGCGAGATCGTGATGCCACCACAACTGGTGGAAGATGTGGACACATCGGACACGGCGGGAGCAGGGGTGCGCCTGCCCCTCCAGAGCCGGCTGGGATTTCAGCTCGATCTGATCCCCATCAGCCTGGGTCCGGTGAATTTCATTCTGCCGCTCCCAAAGTTCGACTTTGACCTGCGGCAGGCCGACTCGCCAGGCATCGTCAGCAGCCAGAACTGCGAACCTTACTGGGATGGCCTGCAGTTGATCGTGCCAAACATCATCCGTCTGGGCATGAAACGGGCGCGGTTCTCGCCCTTCTTTGGTCCGCTGCCGGCCCCCAATTTCACCTTTAGCGGCGACATCACGATCGGCGACGCGAAAAACGGCATGACTTACATGTGCGACGATTACCTGGTCATCACGCCTGTGATGGGGTCGTATCCCATCCCGTTTCTTGCAGATGGTTCGCCGTTCTTTGACAACCTGTGCCTGAATGTCCGGCTGGCAGGGTTCGGTGTGAATTTCAACCTACAACGCCCCTTCCCCAGTATGTCGCCACTGGCGCTGTTTGAGGTATTGGGCTTGCTGGCAGACCCTGGAATGGCAATTGATCCGGCGGGAGAACTGGCGAACACGATACGGGCCACCATCCAGGATGCCTACATAACACTTCCAGCCGCCGTGGTGCGCATGTTCCCCGAGCTCGGCACAGTCATCAACCGAGAGGTAAACTATACCATTAACCTGGGCACAATCATATCCCTCGCTCAGGCCGTTTCCGGGACCGTTCGCTCGATGGCTGAAACAGCGGCGGAGATGGGTGAAGATATGGGAGCGCTGGTAGGACATATTACGCAACATCGCCCCGATCTCTCACCCTCGGCGCTTCTGGCCCAGCTTCCTCCCGAACTGCGCAGATTCCACCTGGAAGGATCGTTCGCCGGGTTTGACGCCAGCGCCACGTTCGTGCTACTAACGTCTGCTGAAGCCGCGCAGGAGTTTGACCGACGTGACAACCCTGTGCCCATCGACAACACGCTGCCGGCACCTGCGGAGCGCTTCAACGACACCACGTGGTTGAATCACTTCCAGCCCCAGTTACCAGCGTACGAGCACCCGCTCCACATGCCGCTTGCGCCGGAAAACAATCTCGTGCAGGACGGCCTATTCGAGGCGTTCGACGCCGACAGCTTGAAGGCCATCGCGATGCCTCAGGAAGCGGTGGAAGGCGTGCTCGTCGGCGCTCAGGTTAGATTGCTACAGGATCAAGTCTATGCCT
>JALGZU010000603.1 GCA_025774735.1 candidate division LCP-89 bacterium
CCAGATTTCTTCTCTGCAACTCGGCTCCGAAATCAATCACCCAGCTTGGATTGGTCGTCAGGCTCTCGTCTTCGAAGTGAATCTCTTCGACCCCGTAATCCCTGTGGAGTTGCTCAATCTCATCTACAACGTTCTCGGGTGATCTCGCCCGCCAGCGCCGCTGCCAAATCTGGGGAGTGTTGCAGAAGGTACACTGGTAAGGACATCCACGCGTTGCCAGCATGGTGGTCCATTTTGAGCGGTTGGCGCTGCCGTGGGGCTCTCTGGCGTCAAAATAATTCTGCATCGGTAGCAGATCCCGTTTCGGAAAGGGAATTCGATCGAGATTTTTCTCAAAGCGCGTCTTAGGATTGATGACGACCTCGTCATCCTTCCGATAAGCCAGTCCATCGATCTCTTCCCAGCCTCCGCCCTGTTCAATCGCTTCCAACAGTGCTTTGAAGCTGTACTCACCCTCTGAGAGGACTACGAAATCCACCTGGGGGCGTGCCATAGTCTGCTGAGTCAATATCGTGGGGTGGGCTCCGCCAAAGACGATGATGATATCAGGATAGCGCTCCTTGATACGGCGCGCGATTTCAGACGCCACCATAAACGCGAAAGTATAGAGGTTCGAGATACCAACCACGCGGGTATTCGGGGGGACGTCATCCAGAATTTCGTCGAAGTTCATCCCGCGAAGTCCGTAATCGCGCCAGGTAAAAGTCTGCCAATACTTCTCGCCCACAGCGTCTATGATCCTGACGTCGTACTGTTCAGGATCCAGCACAGAAGCGAGGTAACACAAACCCAGAGGCGGGACGACACCGGCCGTCTCTTGAGTTTTGGAAAAATTTTGCGGGGGACTTATCAGGGTTATTTGCACAATCGCTCGTCTTCACTGCTATGCGGTTGCCAGGTTAAAGCTTGAATCAATTCAAACCTTTCCAGAGTTCATGGGTAAAACCCAGATTGAAAAAGGACCCGACGTCGAGATAAATCTCCAGGAGCCATCCGATCACGAAGAATGCCAGAAGGCTTGTGGCGATCAGTGCACGGGGGCGTTTTAAAATTCCCGGTATCTTCAACTCTGACAAAATATTGGACCAGTTAGTCAGGGCAAAACCTGCAAAAGCCATCATGACAGGATTAAGAGGGGTTCGATGCCTACTGAAGCCGTAGGCCATAAAAGTAATCGCCAGGAAATATCCGACAATCCAGAGTAGATTGCCTTTCTTGGGGAACCTTTTCCAGCTGTACACCACCCCCCAAATAAACAACGGCATGAGCATGTAAATCGTTGGTGCGAAGATCAGGAAAGCCAGAACAATCTGCCATCGGGGAACTCTACCCCAGTATCCCGCAATTAAAGACCAAATGTACTCCCTTTCCACTCCGAAAAAATTCCACTGCATGCGCACGCCTTTGAATAAAAAGAGGCCGGGATTCTCCTTGATCCAATTCATGGCGACTTCACGAGACAAAGTGTTCCGCTCCATCTCGGTGAGTTGCCATGGGACCACATCTCCCATCGCCTCTTTGTCTTCCAAGCAGTAGTTATGCAAAATCATTATGAAGGGATTGTGGTTGTAGAGATAGAAGTCCACACCGGATTTCGTGGACATGACCGGTTCGTCGAATACCCGTTCATTTCGGGCGATCCAGGGAACCAACACCATCCAGAAAGTCACCACGAATAGAGCCAGTTTAGGTAACATTGACCATCGCTTTTTGTAAAAAATGAGGCAAACGAGCACAAAGGGTATTGGGAACAGGTAAAGAACCGTGCGCGTGAGAGTGGCTGCTCCAAGCAATACAGCGGCGAAGAGAGCATCCTGGTATCGGCCTTTGGGCACGTCGACGAAAAAGATCAAACCGGCAACGAAGAAGAAGGTAAAGAGCGTTTCACTCAGGACCAGATCACAATACCCCCATCCGGCGGGATAGAAAGCGAACATCAGCCCGGCCCATACGGCGGCTTTCCTGTTGAAGACCTTGTCTGTCAGTTTAAACGTCAAAACAGCCGTGACCGCGCCCAGGATGCATTGAGCCAGGCGCAATCCAAAGATATTGCCCACACCGAACAGGTAGTAAAATACGTACATGAAGAGCGAATACATCGGAGGCCTGGAGGCACTCAGGCGGCCCTTGACCCTGAACTCTCCGGACTGCAAGAGGCTCACCGCCGATTCGTGGTA
>JALGZU010000604.1 GCA_025774735.1 candidate division LCP-89 bacterium
CTTCGAGAAGTTGCGAAAGAGATGTCTCCAATAGCCGATCAAATCAGCTATTGATCTTCCATTATCACTTTCGGGTAGTTCGACCATGCTCCAATAAAGGCCGATTTCATCCAGAGCATCGATTAACCGGGTAGTCTCCAACCAGTCAGAATAAGTCGCCGGTCGCCGTACCCTTGTCTCTCGATCCAGGACAAACATGGCTTCGCCGTCGATGAGCATAGTGCAATCACCGCCGTTCATTTGCAGATCCCAACCCGGCCGTCGAGCTCCCAGAATGAAATCCTTGGGCGCCAACTCCAGAGAAGTCTCTACCAATTCTCTTGGGAAGCGGACTATGTTCGTGTCCCAGATTACTTGAGCGCCTGCGTCCTCGAGAAATCGGCGTCCTTGGGATGTGTCGACCCGCACCCCGGTCTTAGACAGAATCCTCAGGGTACGCTCGTGTACCTGGTTGCGCTCATCTTCCGAAAGTACTTGCAACAGCGTTCTCATCACTGATTTCCTTTACTCTGATCGCTGTCCAGAGATCACAATACACATCTTCTAGCCAATTTCGCGCTCGGCAGTCCGAAGTATCCGCTTCAGCTCCGCCTGCTGAAGCTCTGGTAATGGCTCGGGGTTGTGATTCTCGAGGATCCACTCCGTCTTCTCCCTGGCCATCTCGATAGGATCCCGATAACCGCCTCCACCTTTTTTAGGCTGGAAGACTAAATCCGAAAATTCAAGAGAATGCATCTTGTCGCGGGTATGTCGAAGGGCTAGATAATGTCCTCGCGGGCCTACTTCCTTTATCACGTCCAGAGCGAACGCCTCCTGGCTCAACTTTGTTACACGGCCACTGCAGCCAGGTACCTATGAGCGGCTCCCACTCGGCCGGCATGCGGTAATCTGAATTTGGCACAGCGCCGGTCAATTAATCTTCTCCGCCTCTCGCTCGGCCGATTCGAGAATGCGATCTAGCTCGGCCAGGACTTTTCTTGGCAGTGGCTGCGGGCGATGGGTCTCATTGATTCTCTTCACTTCATCCAAGGCCACGTCCCGGGGATCACGGTGGTTTCCTTTGTCGTCTCTCTGTCCAGTTAGATTGGAAAGCCGGAAGTCCCGGATATGGCTGCGAGTGTGTTTTTGCTTTAGGAAATGGCTTCGCGGGCCAACAGCTTTGATGACGTCCAAGGCCATGTCAGCTTCGTCAAACTCAAACTCCCCGAATATATCGAAGGCATGCTGGCAGGCCTCGTGATCGAGCAGCAGTTGTTCCGGGCGCAAGATCATCGATCCGTCTATCAAGCCCAGGTAGCCACAAATCTCGCTACCGGCGAGAGGAACCATTGCCGAGCCAAAACCGGTCTTAGTTCCCGATTGCCAGCCGATGACGGCCGCGTCGCTGCTCACGCTGCCTCCGGTCAGGGCGGGCACATTCCAGGCGTGGGCCAGCTGGGTTGACATGATGCCCAAGGGAGCAGACGTGTCGCTGACATAGCTGCCGGTGCGTGGGTGCATCAGAGAGACCAACACAGAGTGGAAGACGGGCGCGCCGGGATAGGCCAACTGTATCAAAACCATGGCGCTGACAACTTCCGCGTCGCCGGTGACCAATGCTCCAAGCGGTGTAGCCGGGGCGGTCGAACCCATAGTAGTCATGGCCATGAAGCTGGTGGGAATGCGTGCCTCGGCGTAGGTAAGGGCGCACTCGATACCATCTTGGTCTTGTGACAGGGGGGCGATAGTACAGATGTTGGCGTTTATTGGGGGCCTTTTCCGGCGCACTTCTTCGCTGCCCGCCACCACCGTGGCCATTTCCACGATGTAAGGCGCCAATTGGGCGAAGGTCGTGGTGCCGCCGCGCACGTGCTTGAGCGTGTTAGTCAACCCGGCGTGACATTCGTGCAAGGGGGCGGTTCGGCCGTAATCCTGCGCGCTCACCAAAGGCCAAAAGAAGCTGATCAGGGGCAAGAAATCGCTCAGCCTGGCCATCATGGCGACATCGGCCTTTCGAGACGGCCGTTGCTGGCGCGTCTCCAGGTCTACGACATGTACACCACAGCCATCGGTGCACAGATAGGAACTACTACCATCCAGCGTCATGTCGAACCGCTCTTCGCGCCCGCCGAGAACAAAAGATCGTGGGGCAGTGGATAACGCTCTTTTCACAAGGTCAGGTGGAATGCGGACGAT
>JALGZU010000111.1 GCA_025774735.1 candidate division LCP-89 bacterium
CCGAATCCCGCAGGTAAACGTCCAGCCCCTCCCGGTCGTAAACGATCTCCATCGCCCGCCCGCCCAGAACGAAGCTGGGACGCACCAGCACCGGGTATCCCACCTCTTCGGCGATCTCCCCGGCTTCGTTGAAATTCTTCGCAATCCCGTAAGGCGGATGGGGGATCTTCAGCCTCCGCAGCAGCGCCCCGAACTTCTCCCGGTCTTCGGCCACCGCGATCTGTGCCGGGCTCGTCCCCAGCACCTTGACCTTGTGCTCCACCAGGGCCTGAGCCACCTTCAGCGGCGTCTGCCCGCCGAACTGCACGATGACGCCGTCGGGCGCCTCCACGCGGCAGATCTCCAGCACGTCCTCCAGGGTGATCGGCTCGAAATAGAGCCGGTCGGAAACGTCGTAATCTGTCGAAACCAGCCCTCTTCCCGCAGCGTCATGGAAGCGTGCACACAGCAATAGTCAAACTCGATCCCCTGCCCGATCCGGTTCGGCCCGCTGCCCAGCACGATGACGCGCGGCTTCTCGCCCACCTTAACTTCGCCGTTACCCTTCTCGTAAGCCGAATAATAATACGGCGTGTAGGCCTCGAACTCCGCCGCGCAGGTATCCACGGACAGATGCACCGGGTGAACGTCGTGCACCTCGCGCAGGCGGCGCACGGTATCCTCGTCCGTCCGGAGTATCGAGGCGATCTGCACGTCGGAAAATCCGTACCGCTTGGCGCGCCAGAGCAGCGGCGCGTCTAATCTCTGCCGCAAAACCGTCAGGTCGGTCCGTCTCCGCGGCGCCGCCGACTGGAGCTGTTTTTCCACCTGCACGATCTGGGCAATCTGATCCAGGAACCAGGGATCGATGCCCGTAATCTTCGCCACCTCCTCAACGGAAATCCCGATTTTCAACGCGTGCCGCAGATAAAAGATCGTCTCCGGCCTCGCCGTCGCCAGAATCCGCCGGACGGTCGTGCGCCATTCCGACAGGAGGTGCGGTTCGATGTAATCCGAGGCGATCACGTCGCGCCCGTCCGCCCCCAGACCCATGCGATCCTGCTCCAGGCTGCGCAGCGCCTTCTGCAGAGCCTCGGGAAAGCTCCGTCCGATGGCCATGACCTCGCCCACCGACTTCATCTGACTGCCCAGCGTGCGGTCCGCCGTGGGGAATTTCTCGAAGGTCCAGCGCGGAACCTTCACTACCACGTAATCGAGGGCCGGTTCGAAGCAGGCGGGAGTTTTCTTCGTGATGGCGTTGGAGATCTCGTCCAGACGGTAGCCCACGGCCAGCTTCGCCGCGATGCGGGCGATCGGAAACCCTGTCGCCTTCGACGCCAGAGCCGACGAACGGCTGACCCGCGGATTCATCTCGATCACCACCATCCGCCCTGTTTCAGGCTGCACACCGAACTGGATGTTGCTGCCCCCCGTCTCCACGCCGACGGCGCGGATGACCGCGAAGGCAGCGTCCCGCATGCGCTGGTATTCTTTATCCGTCAAGGTCTGCTGCGGCGCCACGGTGATCGAATCGCCGGTGTGAATCCCCAGAGGATCGAAGTTCTCGATGGAGCAGATCACCACACACTGGTCAGCGCCATCCCGCATCACCTCCAGCTCGAATTCCTTCCAACCCAGCAGCGCCTCTTCGATCAAAACCTCTCCCACAGGGCTGCGGGATAGACCCCAGCGCACCCGCTCCTCGAACTCCTCCCGGTTGTACACCACCGATCCGCCCACTCCGCCCAACGTGAATGACGGCCTGATGATCACCGGCAGGCCGGTCTGCTCGAGCACCTTCTCAGCCTCTTCCTTCGATCCGGCGTACCCCCCTGCGGGCAGATCTAGGCCAATTTTGCGCATGGCGTTGTAAAACTGGTCCCGGTTTTCCGCCAGTTGAATGGCTTGGGCCGATGCTCCCAGGAGACGCACCCCATGCTGACTTAAAACACCATTGCTGTCCAGTTCCATAGCCAGGTTGAGTCCTGTCTGGCCTCCCATGGTGGGCAGGAGGGCGTCCGGCTTCTCCCGGGCGATGATGCGCTCGACCATGTCGGTTTCAAGAGGCTCGACATAGGTGGCGTCTGCCAATGCCGGATCGGTCATGATGGTGGCGGGATTGCTGTTGACAAGGATCACCCGCAGCCCCTCTTCCTTCAAGGCGCGCACCGCCTGGGTGCCCGAATAGTCGAATTCGCAGGCCTGGCCGATCACGATCGGCCCGCTGCCCAGCACCAGCACCGAACGCAGATCATCGCGCCTGGGCATGGATCATCTCCTCTATGAATCGGTCGAAATAGTTCAAACTGTCGTGCGGCCCGGGGCTCGCTTCCGGGTGATACTGCACCGAAAAAACCGGTAATTCCTCGTGCTCGATCCCCTCCACGGTCTGGTCGTTGAGGTTGACGTGAGTGATGCGCCAGCCTTTGCTCAGAGCGTCGCCTTTCACGGCGAAGCCGTGGTTCTGGCTGGTGATTTCGACGGTCCTGTCGGCTTCACGCCGCACCGGGTGGTTCGCTCCCCGGTGACCGAAGGGGAGCTTAAACGTCCGCAAGCCCGCCGCCAGCGCCAGGAGCTGGTGCCCTAAACAGATGCCGAACAGAGGTACCTTTCCAATTAATTTACCTACGGTATCAACACCGTATGTAACCGCCGCGGGATCGCCGGGACCGTTGGAAATCAGCACTCCGTGATAGCCGCCTCCTGAAACCTCCTCCGCAGGAGTTCCCGCTGGCAGGACTATCACCTCACAGCCCCGCCTCGCCAGTTCCCGCAGGATGTTGCGCTTGACCCCGAAATCGAACACAGCAACTCGGAGCCCCTCCCCACCCTTCATCGCGGGATGCCAGGGAGAACTCGTCTCGGACAGATCGAACTCGTATGAGGTCTCGCACGTCACTTCGGAGGCCAGGTCCGCCCCCAGCATGTCCGGGGAGGCCTTCACCTGCTCGAGGGCGTCGCCGACCGGGACGTCGTCCGGGAATAGACCCGCTCGCATCGCCCCGACCCGGCGGATATACAGCGTGATCGCCCGGGTATCGGCGCCAGCCAGGATCGGGATCGCCTCGCTGTCCAGCCAACTCGACAGGTCAGCCTGCGACCGCCAGTTGCTCGGTTGATCGCAGAGATTGCGCACCACCGCTCCAGCCGCCTGCACGCGACCGGATTCCCTATCATTGTCATTTACCCCCACGTTGCCGATGTGCGCCGCGGTGAAAACCATGATCTGGCGGCGGTACGAAGGATCGCTTAAAATCTCCTGGTAGCCGCTGTGCGAGGTGTTGAACACCGCTTCCCCGAACGCCGAAGCCTTGCCATAAAAGACTTCCCCGTAGAAACGGGTCCCGTCCTCCAGGAGCAGATACCCACCATTGAAGGAATTTCTTAACATGGTTGAATCTCAAGCCGTAATTGTGCTGACTGTCGATTACAGCGTTGAAATCGGGGAAACGGACGCCCCCAGATCTCACGCTGCCGCAAAGAGAAAGCCGATCCTGACCGGATCGGCTCGTCATAATGTCCTGTGATAATTGCTGCGGGTTTCAACATCATCGTCCCGTGAACTCCAGCGATACTCTGCGCACAACCCCCAGGTCTTCGAGGGTGGCATAGGCGAAGTCCGCCTTGATGCCGTAGGAGCCCAGAGGGATCTTCAGCCCCGTTCCTAAAGACCAGGTCTCGGTGTGGTGCTGGAATACCCGCCCGAATCTGAAAAAGAGAGCTTGCCTGAAATCGTATTCCATGCCCATCCGCCAGAAGGTCATCCCCTCGTTGATGTGCTGTCCGTCGATGACCAGGAGGCCGCCGTGGTTTTCGTCCTTCAGAAAAACATCGCCGGCACCAAGCAACTGCCAGGCCACCCCAACACGGAAGGTCAGCGGCAGCGGCCAGGAGGAAACCTGGTACTGAGTAGCTTCTTCATCCGGCCCGCTCACCAGCAGGTCGCTGCCTTCCAGCGTCATATCCCCGCCAAGGTTCGTCATAGCCATGCCGATTCTGAAACCAGGCAGATCCGTAGACAGCGATGTCCCGATGTCCGCAGCGACCGTGCCCGCCGTCTCGGCGAACAACTTCTGATAGACATACTTGACCGTCCCTCCGACGCTGAAGCGGTCGGTCAACTGGTGAGCGTAACTGATGCCCAAAGCCAGGTCGAGGTACTCCACCATCACCCCGTTGCCCTCCTGGAACGACAGCGTAGTCTGCTCGAACTCGTCGCCCCCCAGCGTTATGGCGTGGAAGCCGATGACGCCAGCGGATCCCAACGGTGTGCTGAAACCGATGAATTGGTGCCGCAAATCGGCGAACCAGTCGGAGTAGTAGGCGTAAAGCGAAAATCTTTCCGTTCGCGTTAATCCCGCCGGGTTCCAGTAGAGTGCCTCAGCGCCTCTCACCGCGGCCACTCCGGCGCCGCCCATACCCGGTAACCGACCCCCCACCCCAATCTGCAGAAATTGAGCGGCGGTGGTCCCCACCTTATCGAACGCATTAGCCGGTGACCCGGCCAGAATCAGGGCGACCAGAACCACAAGGTAGATTGATCGTATCTTCATCGGATCACCATCAGTTTTCCGGTATGAGAGGCTCCGTCGGGAGCTTTCACCACGTACACGTATACTCCGTAAGCCACGTTCTGTCCTTGATGGTTCAACAAATCCCAGAACAGGTAGCCGTCTCCGCCGGAACTGTTATGATGCAGGGTGGTTACCCGGTTCCCGGAAACGGTATAGATGACGATGTCACACTCCTGGGGCAGATGAGTGAACATGACCCTCGATTCGTACGGATTGGTCTCCAGACCCGAGCTCACGATCAGAGGATTAGGCACCACCTTGATCTGCGAGAGGGCGGAACCGGCAGCCGCAACGGTCGAAGCCTGAGTGTTGAATTCGTAGATCAGCTCCGAACTGAACGGCTTGTAGGTCTCGATCGTGTAAACGTCCCCCACCGATGGGGGAATTTCACCCGCTGGACCGTTCTGCGTCTTCAACCAGGCTGTCGAACCGGTGGCGTCGGTGGTGTCGTCCCGCATGAGCAGCATGTCCGGCCACAACGATCCGAAGGCGGGATCGGGATTGTACCCTGCCCCACCGGGAATCAGGTCCCAACCGTAAGGTCCCAGGAAACTGCTGCCGGGAAAAACCAGCACCAGGTCTGAGATTTGCAGGTACTCCGTCACGTCCACCCAGGCGCCACCGGCCGAAAAGTCGGTGTGCTCGATCATGATAGATACCCACAGGAGTGAATCCGGAGGTTCGTAACCGAACCCTGCCGCTACAGCTTGAACCTGGACGGAATCAGCGGTAATTGTAATCCGCCAATCATCAAGCCCTTCCACAATCTCATCGTAAGAACTCGGATTGCCGGGGAAACGGTTATCCGTCCACCAGTCGAAGGTGCTCTGGGTCCCTGTTACGGTTGTCCAACCCGCCGACCTCACCCCCGACTCTTCGATGTTCTCGACTACCAGCCTGAATCCGTTCACGATCGGCTGGTCATCGCCCGACAGCGGGATGTTGCCATAGTAGAATCCCTCTCCCGTCAAGCCGTCAACAAAGTAGGATGTTCCACTGGTTACATCTTCCAGGTTCAAGGTCAACTCCTCCGCCACCACGGTGTCCATTCCCACCACCACCGTGTCCCCTGAATCGTTGAAAGTGACCTGATAACTGTGGTCGAGCAGTTCGCTCGGATCTACGATAATCATTTCCAATGTTCCGTCCGCCACCCGTCCACCCAGTTCGATGAACGGAGAACTCGAACCCGGCGTCAGGTTCACCGCGGGAGTCCCCGGCGTAACCGCCACCACGTTCGCGTCGAAAGTGCTCGCTCCGATCGGATTCTCATAGCTCGGCTCGGTCAGAGCTGGATCCAGGGGATCGTACACCCCTCGATCATAGGCGGTGACGCAGTACCAGACCTCCAAGCCGTTCGTGACGTCATCGTCCACATAGGTATGCGCGAGGCCTGTATCATCCCCCAGCCAACAGTTGGCGTCGGGAAAATCAGGCCCGTAAGCGGGATCCGGTCCGGTCACGCTGTCGATGAGGTCGTACTGCATCAGCGGTACCCACCCGGTTTCTTCGCCGTAATAGTTCGTGATCGGTTCGCCCCAGGTCAAACCGCCGTCATCGCTCTTGTAAATCTTGTACCCTTCAAAGTCGGCTTCCCCGCTGATAGCGTCGATGCTGCCTTCAGCTACATTGTCCCAGACAAGCCGTACGAAGCCGTCACCCGGTACCGCCGATAGGGTGGGTATCATAGGTGGGCCTGATCCCTGGAAAGAGAGCTCATTGGCCATGAAATAAGCCGTCTCGACTCCCTCCAACAGGTCGGCTGAGTCCGCCCCGATGGCAAAGAGAACGGCGAATTCGACGCTGTCACCCGCCGCCAGTGCAAAAGGTCCACTCCCGAACGTAAAGGTGACCTCGGCACCGGGCAGGCCATCGATATCGATCTCTTCTATCGCATCGGGATCGTCGAAGGTAGGATCACCGCCGTGAAAATAGCGGTCGATGTTCTCGAGAGGAGCGTTGGGATTGTTCGTCAACATGGCAACGAAGTAGTCCCCTTCCGTCGGTTCGTTCGGAGAATCGTCGTCATGATAGTAATGGAAAGAGGTCACTCCCAAGTCGTTGGGAGTCGTCACCATGCCCATGCCGACGTAGCCCACCGGCCCGATCCAGAGTTCGCCGAAATGCGACGAGTCGTCGCGTTGAGCGACGCCGTTGTAATCCCACTTGTAAAAAAACGACGGAGTCGGATCGTAAGGATCGATTTTCCAGTAATCGATAAAGTCATCCGCGTAAAAATCCGGTTTGATGTCGCTCTGGAAGCCTATATAGCAGGAGTCGTATCCCGCGCTCCCCTCGTTGACCATCACGAAACGGACAAAGAGAAAATTCTCGGCATAGGAGCGGCCGTAACTGTAACCCGTCTGCCGGATGACGAGTCCCAGGCCATAGTCATCCTGCAACACGCTGAAGATGTCCCGGTCCGATACGAACTCCCCCTCGATAATCTCTCCGGGTGCATTCAGATCTTCCCGGAAGTACCCCGGCCAGGTGGGAATTCCGCCCAACAACGGCCATGTATCTCGAACGTCGCTGAACGCGAGGAAGGGCGTCACCCCATCGCTGGCGGTGTTGTAGTCGGTGCGGTTATCGTTGTAGTAGAGGCCGCTCGATCCGTCCGCGGCGTCCCAGCCAAAATCCAGAATCCCCGACGACTGGTCGTAGATCGATGAAATCACCAGCCCGTCGGCGACGAAGATCAGGTTCACACCGAATCCGTAATGCTGCACGTCCTCTCCTTCGCGGGGCCAGTGCAGAGCCGGCGTCCCCAGGTGGAAGTCTGACAGGATGCCGTAGTTGAAGAGCAGGTTGGATAGATCACCCTTGTCCATCAGGCCGATAGCCCGATCGCTGACGCCTTGAACACCGTCGGGCCGGAAGACAGGATCGGGATTTTTCAGGACGTGGGGACTGGGCAAAGGCTGTACCTGGCTCCAGGCGAGCGCCGGGAGGATACAGAGTAATGAAATAAGACGCATGTTTGTCGTCACGAGATTAGCAAACGGTTGATGTCTTTAACACGCGGAGGCCGCTGCGTTGACTTCCGCGTAACGAACTGGATCAGAAACGCGCCTGGATGCCGACTTTGATCATCCTCGGTATGTCCACCTTGGCGGGATCGTGGTTATAATCGAAATCGATTTCGTTGCTCTCCAGGGGGCTCTCCCACGGTTCACCCGTACGGGTGTTGACCCGCAGGGGATTCACCAGGTCGAACAGGTTGTCAACGTCGGCCAGGAATGTCACCTCCATGGGGGCCCGGGTAAGCACTTTGGAAAAACGCAGGTCCACCGTGGCGCTCGGATCCATGCGTTCCGAGTTGGTCACGGCCAGACGTTCGCCGGCCCCGGTATAGGGCGTGTAGGGCAGACCGCTGGCCCAGGTGGCGATGATCCCCAGCGTGATATCCGAAGCCAGGCTGCTGAGAAAGTTCTTCCGATAAAGCTGGCCACTTTGATAAACGAACACCGCATTGAGCACGTGGCGGCGGTCGAAGTCGAGGTAATATTCCTGTTGCACCTCCGGTTCCTGGTAGTAGGCGTTCCAGTAGCCTACGGTCTGTTCGGAGGAGTTGCCTTTGGCCACGGAGTAGGTGTAATTCCCTTCCAGAGACCAGTGATCCGCCAGGGTGCGGTGTAGCCCCAGTTCGACGCCGACCACGGAGGCGTAATCGATGTTCCGGAAGAGGCCGTAGTTGTACCAGGTGCCTACGCGCACCTGCTTGCTCCCCACCAGATCGGTGATGTCCTTGTAGTAGGCCGTCAGGGTGAAGCCCAAAACGTCGGTCAGGTTTCCCTTCAGCCCCACTTCGTAAGCGACCGTCTTCTGAGCCTTCAACATGCGGTTGCCCACGATTCCCTGGGAGCGGTTGGCCAGCGTGTCCGTATCCAGGTAGGAAGTGTTCATGAACAGGCTGGAGTAATGAGGGTATTGGAAGAAATGACCGTAGGCGAAGTAAAGGCTGATATCCTCGGTGATCGGGTGAGCCAGCCCCAGTCGTGGGCTTAATTGCTGTTGAGGCTCGGCAGCGGCCAGACCGGAATCGGGATTCTCCGGATCTGCCCACCCCTCCGAACGGGGATCCACCCAGTCCCAGCGCAGGCCCGCATTCACCACCAGGTAGGAGACTTCGATCTTGTCCTGGATGTAGGCCGCCAGTTCGACGGGATTTTCTTCATACATATCCACGATCCCCGTCGGCTGGTTGTCCGGGCCGATCTCCAGCTCGTCAATGTCCAGCATATCG
>JALGZU010000605.1 GCA_025774735.1 candidate division LCP-89 bacterium
CCACCCAGATCAACCGCCAGGGACCTGATATCGGCGAACAATACCGCTCTGCCGTCTTTTACACGGACGACAGCCAGAAGCAGAAGGCGCAGGAATTAATTAAAATTCTAAAGGACAAGGGCTTCAAAATCGCCACCGAACTGGATAAAGCAAACACCTTCTGGCCCGCCGAAGATTACCACCAGGACTACTATGATAAAAACGGCCACAAACCCTACTGCCACGGATACACCCAGCGGTTCTGAACTCCATCACCCTTACAACAAGAAAATTGCCCGGGGACGATGATCCATACACAGAATGAAGACCTCATCCTTCTGACCGGCGCGACCGGGTATATCGGCGGCAGGTTGCTATCCGAACTCGACAAACGGAGAAAGCGGCTTCGCTGCATCACCCGTAACCCGGAGAAGTTGCTGCTTCAAGCTGGATCGCAGACGGAGGTAATATACGGGGACGTGCAGGATAAAGATTCCCTGCGAGATGCGCTTGCGGGAGTGCAAACTGCCTTCTACCTCGTCCATTCCCTCGCCAACCGTAAGAACTTCGAAAACGAAGAAGCAGTTGGTGCCCGCAATTTCGCCGAAGCCGCCAGTGATGCCGGGATCGAAAAACTGATCTACCTGGGCGGTCTGGGGCAGGGAGAAGATCTCTCACCGCATCTGACCAGCCGTCACCAGGTCGGTAGCATCTTGGCAGCATCCGGTGTGCCCACCCTTGAATTCCGCGCCGGTATCATCATAGGATCTGGCAGTTTTTCCTTTGAAATGATCAGGGCTCTGGTCGACCGCCTGCCCATTATGATCACTCCCCGCTGGACCGCCACCAGAACCCAGCCTATCGCCATCGAAGACGTGATCACCTACCTGCTGGAAGCGCTGGAAATCCCACTCACAGAGGGCAAAGTTGTCGAAATCGGAGGACCGGACCGGGTATCTTATGCCGAACTGATGCTGGAATACGCCCGGCAACGCGGATTGCGGAGGGTGATGGTCCCGGTACCCGTCCTGTCACCCACCCTTTCGAGCCTCTGGCTGGGGCTTGTCACCCCGGTCTTCGCTCGCATAGGCCGCAAGCTGGTGGAAGGGTTACGCAACGAAACCGTGGTCGAAGACGATACCGCTCTGCGGATCTTTAAGGTTCAGCCCCGCGGTATCGCCGCAGCTATCGAGCGAGCCCTGCATCACGAAGGGCGACCCGCCGCTCAATCAACCTGGGCATCCAATACTGTGAAACAATAAAAAGCCCCCCGCCTCTGCGAGGGGCTTTCGGATTTAAATACCCGGATAAAATCATCTCACCGCAGCAAGATCATCTTGTGCACGTGCTGATAACCGTTTCCACCTCGCACCAGGCACAGATAAACGCCGCTGGGATACTGATCGCCGCTGAACGTCTCAACGTATTCGCCGGGAGCTAAAAAGCGGTCTAAAATGGCGGCTATTTTGCGGCCGCTTACGTCATGAATCGTTAGCGAAACTCGACCTTCTACCTTTACCGAAAACGCTATCGAAACCTGGCTGTTGAAGGGATCAGGATAACTCCCCTTAAACGCGATGGAGGGGTCTCCTATAGATGGCGAGATGCTGCCCGTTACCGTAGATCCGATGAACTCTTCGCTGCCGTCCAATGCCACCGAGGAAAGCCTGTAATAATAGAGAATTTCAGCCGCGACAGCGTCGTCGATGTACTGGTACTCAATCAATCCCGGTCCAGACCCTTGCGACGGAATCAAGGCGGGATTAATGCGCGTGAAAACGCCTTCCAGGTTGTTTGAGCGATGCACGTTAAAGCCGACCACATCGATCTCGCTGGCGGTCACCCAGTTCAGGGTAATGGCGTGTTCCCCACCCGAAGCCGAAAAACTCAACAGGGTCACCGGCAGCGAATAATCTCCGGAACTCTCGACGCGATCGTATTGCGCTTCAACATTCGACGCCAGGAACGCGCACAGCAGTACCAGCCACCACAGATGCAGTTTTCGATTTGTCACGTTTTTCCCTATCGTCCTCATCCTTTCAGTTCTTCACGCCGCGTATGCCGATGTAGGTTTCCCGTGCGTTATAGGGGGAAATCAAAGCCCTGGACGAACCGTAAAGATACGTCCCGCTGACTCCCCAGCTCCCGCCCCGGTTGACGACGTTCGTCGGCGGCGAAGCATAGGTC
>JALGZU010000002.1 GCA_025774735.1 candidate division LCP-89 bacterium
GGTTGATCAGCGATTATCCGGGGTAGTGGATACCTGATTCAACTTCCAGTAGTCATCTTCAACCGGTATTGGTATCGAATCCTGCCCAGCTGGCTCGGGTAAACGGTGAGTCGCCGTGTCCAGGATGCCGTCTTCAGACGCAAATCCCAGGCTGGAGGGATCTTCCAGGAGTAATTCTTCCGATGGGTTGTTCATATTCTGGTCGGGCTGGAGTTGCTCAGTACCGGCGGTTGGGCCGGTTGAGGGCGACAGACCGATGTTTCTCTGCGCGGGTTGTAAAAAGACCAGGCTGGCGATGATGGCCACGGCAAAACCCGTGCTTACGGTCAGGAAACGCGGTAGGGGATTGGATCTATACTGCGGTTTGCGCAGACCGCTTTCCTGCCGGTTGATCTCGCGTTTCAGGTTTGCGAGAAAATACGGTGGCTCCTCCAACAGGGGTATGGACTGGAGAGCTTGCCGTAAGGTTGAGGTCTCCAGATCATACTGCCGGCAATGAGGGCATTCTCGCTGGTGGAGTTCCAGCTCTCGTAGACGATCTGCGTTCAGACCGTCGCTTGAGAATTCTTGGAATTCTCTCTCAAAATCTTCGCAGTTTACGTTTTTCATCAGATCAGTGCTTTCTTTCAACACCCATCAAAGAAGGCCTAATGACATCAGGCAGCTTTTGGTGAATATGAACATCCATACTATTTTACAAGCTCTATTTAGATCGGGTTCCCGCTGTTTTTATTTTTTTAGCCCCTTTCTTCTGAAAAAGGAGCAGGTGGGAATCAGATGCGTCCTTTTAAACTCCTCTGAATCTGGTTGCGGCCGCGGTTAACGCGCGACTTCACCGTCCCCAGCGGTACCTGTAATATTACACTGATCTCTTCGTAAGATAGATCCTGCAAATCGCGCAAAATAATTACTTCGCGGAAATAGACTGGAAGCTTCTGAATCTCCTTCATGATCATCTCTTTATTCATCTTGCCTTCCACCTGCTTCTCGACGTCGATATCCGTATCGGGAATCTCGTAATCCTTCTCGGTCTCCCCCCTCTGAGAGATGGAGAAGAAGTTGCGGATTTTGCGCCGCCTGAGCTCGGTGCGGGCCAGGTTTCCGGCGATGGTGTAGATCCAGGTTGAGAAGCGAGCTATCTCCTTGTAGCGGTGCTTGTTGCGATAAACGCGCAGAAACGTCTCCTGCACGATATCCTCGGCCGTGATGCGGTCGTTCAACAGCCGTCCTACGAAATTGATCAATTGACCCTGGTACCGGTTTACAATTTCTTCGAACGCGCTCAAATCGTCCTGCTGGAACCGGGAGATCAAGGTTTCATCCGTCACCTTGGCCGGTTCCGTTTCCGGAGCGCTCTTTTTAAACGAGTCTGTCACGTTCATGGTTGTAACAAGCTTTCTGTCAGGGTTCTCAGGATGAAATCATCCTGCATCGCCGACGTTTTGCGGGTCCGGTCAGCTCGATCGATGATCTCAAGCGACCGCCCCAACTCATCACGGGAATAATTTGATAAATAGCCGCGATACCGATTCTGTAAAAAGGAGGGTTTGATGTTTAAAAGCTCCTGCCATTTGTTCGCGGGAGTCCTGTGTTCCTGGAGATATTTCATCCGGTACATCGCCCATATCTGACGATAAAGCAGGTAAAATAGAGATCCCAGTTCCACTTTCCTCTGCAGGAGCTGTTCCCGGACCATCCGGACGGCAGATGCGTCCCGGTTCCCGAGCGCCTGAAGCAGTCTGTAAATCTCCACTTCCCTTGTGAAAGCCGTACATTCATCCACATCCTCGGGCTCGATGGTCGCCTTGTCGCCGGCATAGGTAATCAAGACTTCCAGTTTCGAGAGGAGATCACGCAGGTTCGGATCCGTTTCAGTGAGAATCCTCTCCAGGGCGGTCGCAGAAATTTCCTTGCCGTATTCGGCAGCGAAGCTTTTCAGTTGCTTCTGAATCTCAGCCGCACTGCTCCGGGGAAAATTCACGGCCGTGGACTTAGTCAGCAAGTCCTTGTAAAACTGTTTTTTAAGATCCGGATCTGCCTCACTTAACACGAGCGTTAACTCATCTGCTGGCTGCCGGATTGCTCCTTCCAACAACTGGACGATACCCCGGTTTCTGAGAGCCGCCTTCAGTTCCTTGAGAACGACCACACGGTGCGAAGGGATCAGGGGCATGGCCGTCACGGCATCGGCGAATTCAGGCCAGTTGACTTCGCTGTCCCCAGCTCGAAAGACACTCCAGTTGAAATCGGCGGATCCCTCCTGGATGGCCACATCTTTCAGTTTTCCCAACGCCCTCTCTATTAACACCTCCTCCGGACCGTAAAAGAAATAGACGGGATGCAGTCGCCCCACCTCAAGTTCGCTCATGAGCGACTGATAGGTCAACGCCGTCAATTTGTCAGCAAAGTTTGGTTGCATGGGAACTGCACATTCCAGGTTATACTAAAATCAACGACAGCAAGCCGACGACACCCAGATAAACAGAAAATTTCCACAATTTCCGTTTGATTACCATCTTCATCAGCAGATCTATAGCCAGGTATCCCGACGCGAACGCGGCTAAGAATGCTACAAAAAATGCCGGTATCTGGCTCGATTCCACCATCACGATTTCGCCAACTTCCAGTAGCGTGGCCCCCAGAATGGCGGGAATCGACAGCAAAAAGGAGAAGCGCGCCGCCCTGGCGGGATCGATCCCGCTGAAAATCGCCGTAGCGATCGTGAATCCAGAACGTGAAATGCCGGGAATAATCGCCAGCCCCTGGGCAATGCCAACCGTTAAAGCTCGAATCCAGGTAAGCTTGACAGCCTCCGATCCCGTTTTAATCGTCACGCGATCCGACAGCAGAAGGATAACCGCCGTCAACCATAACATGGCAGCAACGATGCGCGGGGATGCGAAGAGCGCTTCGAATTGTTCCTCGAACGCCAGTCCAATCAATGCTGTGGGCACTGTGCCTACGGCGATCATCAACACCCAGCGACGCCCGTCCCGGTCCTTTGACCGAGGCAGGACGGATAACGTCATGCCGCCGATATCTTTCCTGAAATAGATGACTACGGCCAACAACGTCGCCACGTGCACCAACACATCGAAAGCCAGTTGAGGTTCACGAAATCCCAGGAAATGCTGCATCAAGACGAGGTGCCCGGAACTGGATACCGGCAGAAATTCGGTTAATCCCTGGACCAATCCGAGTATGAGTGCAGATAAGATATCCATTCAGGGTAATCGCAGCAAAGTCCTAATTCCGTAACAATGCAATCGTAGCAATGTGACGGCCGGTGCCGGCGCCGTCTCTGCGGTAGCTAAAAAAATGATCGGGGCGGCACGCGGTGCAGGTTGAATCCGTCCGAATCACTTCCGCCCTCACGCCAGATCCGATCATCTGCGTCCGTACCGCTTCACGCAGGTCCAGCAGGGCATGATCGGAGTCTGATTTCTGCAGGCAGGAAGCGTCGAAACAGTTTGCCACTTCTGACCCAACTTCGTAACAGTTGCGGCAGATGCAGGGTCCCAGCATTGCCTCGATTTCGATCGGTTCGATATTAAGATGGTCGATCATTTGTCTGACGGCGTTCGTGACAATACCCGAAGCCGCACCCCGCCAGCCCGCATGAATCAGAGCGATGCACGTATAGTGAGAGTCCCACAGATAGACCGGCAGACAATCTGCCACGCGTATAGTGAGAACAATTCCCTGCACACGCGTCATCAGACCATCCACACCAGCGTAATAACCGCCCCTCTCGACCAGGGCGATCCCGCCCCCGTGAATCTGTTCGGCCCCGGCGACGTCACTTCCTTCAAGATCCGTCGCCTTCAGCAGATCATTCGCCAGACTTTCCCATTCTTCGTTCGGCCGGCGTTCGTAAAACGATCTCAGCGTCAGCGCGCTCACTGCCCTCTTCGGATCCAAGACACGATAGGTCCTTAATTCCTTACCATCAGTAAATTCCGCAATGATCACCTGGCTTCCTTTTCGGAATCGGTCAGTGTTTCGTTCAGGCTTCCAGTGCGATAGCCCTCCAGGTCCAGGGCGACGTAGGCGTAGCCAGCCCTGCGCAAACTTGAAGTAATGGTCTGACGTATGTCGGGTTTCAGCACCTTCTCGATTTCTTCACTGCCGACTTCGAGGCGGGCGATATCTCCGTGATGCCGGACTCTGACGACGCGAAATCCCAGATCGAAGAGCGCGTCTTCCGCCATCTCGACCTTGTGGAGATCTTCGATTGTAATGGGAGTACCGTAGGGAAAACGTGACGCCAAGCAGGCAAAGGCGGGCAGATTCCAGGTTTCCAGACCCAGCGCTTTGGACCGGGTACGGATTTCCTCTTTGCTGAAACCGCACTGCCGTAGCGGACTCAGCACTTCAAGCTCTTTGAGGGCGAGTAGACCGGGGCGGTGATCACCCAGGTCATCCCGGTTGGATCCATCCGCCACATACCGTATCCCCACCTTCGCTGCATAGTCAATTACGTGGTCGAAAAGTTCCTTCTTGCAGTAGTAGCAGCGGTTCGGTGGGTTTTCTCTGAAGTCGTCTATCTGAGTCTCATCCACCTTGATGAGATGATGGCGGACACCCATCTCGGCGGCGGTCCTTTCGGCGCGGCTTCTCTCCCGCTGTGGGTAAGTCGGCGAAACGGCCGTCACCGCCACCGCTTTATCGCCGATCTCCTCGCTGACAACCTTAAGCAGATAGGTGGAATCAACGCCTCCCGAAAAGGCGACCGCCAGTTCTCCTAAATTGCGTAGAAATCCCCTGAGTTCTTTTTCTTTATTCAACGCTGTCACTATTCAAGGATCTCCGCTACTTGCCGTGGTGATTTCAATTCGTTGAACCATCCATCCTCAAAGCTGAGCAAGTAGAAAGATAGGTTCATCATTTTGCCTTCGGGGAAAGTCATGGTCAGCCGATCGCCCTTGAATTTCCTTATACCCTTCAAGCTCTCATTCACCTTCCAAGAATTAATACGGCCGGCCTGATCCAGTGATTTTGCGAAGAAGTTGAAGGCATCCCATCCCAATATTCTCCAGTGATTTAAAGATTTTCCAGCCTGTTTCTGAGAGCGTTCCCCCAGATCCCGCCCGGCGCCCGGTTGATCGGGAATGAGGAAGTTGGCCGGGAAAATCATGCCATTAACGTATCGCCAATCGGATTCGAGTCTGATATGATCGAGACAGTTGACATCGCCGATCATGTACCCATCGAAGCCACTCGCCGCGATCTGAGGGGCTAGATAATCGATCTCTTCGCCTTGTATGGGAAGATAGAGGACTCCAAAGTAATTGATTGGTGATACGTAAACCTCCATCAGGGAGTCGAGTGCGCTGGTATCCACTTCGGCTTCCATCTCAAGCTCGAATAGGTTAAAAAGCGCCTCTTCCTTCAGCTCTTCTTCCTCTTCTTCCTCCCAGGCGATAAACCTCAGAATTTCTTCCTCGGTGAGCTGGAATTCCTCCCCGAGACGTCTGGCGCCAAGTTCGACCAGCGCATCTAGCTGCCTCTTATAATTGGTGGCGCCTCTATAATACCATTGCACTGAATCGACCTGACCACCCAGCTCTTCGTATTTCGACTTGAATCCATCCACGCGTAGCCGGCCACCTTCACTGGCTGGAGAGAGAATAGCCGCGTAACGGGTCTCAAAATCGTTTATGGCGACATAAGCACTCAACGATCCTTCCAGCCAAGCTCCAGGCAAGAGCTGGTAAATCCTGTCTCCGATCTCGGTCAGATCTACATCCTGGGGGCCGAGGACGACGAAAGGTACGTAATTCTCCCCGGCGATGCCCGCGATCGCCGCGGCACAGGCGCCGTCCAACCCGCCCAAAATGACGACGGCGTCCTCTTCGTGAATCAGCGATTTAGCCGCTTTGATGGATTCGGACACTCTACCGCCAGTATCCCATACTTTCAATTCAAGAGAGTGCCCGTGTTTCTTCTCCACGGCATCCCTGGCTGCGGTAATACCGCTCAAAACATTCCGACCGGCTTCAGCGTCACGTCCCGATAAATCCAGAATGATACCGACCTTGACTCTGGGAAGATATCCGGTCTGAATCGTTTTAAGCTCCTCTATAATCCGGATATCGCTCACCAAGGTCAAAATCTCTTCCCGCTCAGCGGAATCGAGATGAAATTCGAAGATCCCGGCCAGTTTCTCCCGCGCTAACAGCCTCAGGTCGTTATCCTCACCTGAATGAGCGACGGTGATGAGCCGACGGGCACACTGGGCGTGATTCTTTCTCTCGAAATCGACTTCGGCCAAGAGATAGCGTCCGTGGGTCATATAGCGCCCAAAGGGAAACTTCCTCATCAGCTTTTTCGCCTCCATCTCCGCGGCGTCCAGATCCCCTCCCTCCAAATAACATCTGGCCAGCATCAGGCGGGCAGCGCTTTCGAAGCGCGAATGACGGGATTGAATGATCCCTTGAAAATCTATGGCCGCCGTCTGGTATCTTCCCTTCTCGTACTTGTCGATCGCAGTGAGCCAGAGCGATTCCTCGCCGGTATCGGCATGCACAACTCCCGTATAGAAGACCAGAACGGCAAGCATTATGATTATATGGTGGTGATCCTTGAATGAGTGCATTACTCCACCGTGACGCTTTTAGCAAGATTTCTGGGTTGATCGACGTTACAGTCCCGCAGAACGGCAATGTAATATGCCAGCAACTGCAACGGTATGACGGACAGGATGGGCATGAGGAAATTCATCGTCTTTGGAATTTCCAGCGTATATTCCGCTTTGCTCGCCATCTCCTCATCTCCTTCGGTACAGATCGCGATGACGATACCCCTCCTGGCTTTGACTTCCTCTATGTTAGAGACAACCTTCTCGTAGGTACCGTCCTGCGTGGCGATGAACACCACCGGCATGTCTTCGTCGATGAGTGCGATGGGACCGTGCTTCATTTCGGCGGCAGGATAGCCTTCCGCGTGGATATAGCTGATCTCCTTGAGTTTCAAGGCTCCTTCTAGAGCAATGGGGAAATTGAAGCCGCGCCCCAGATAGAGGAAGTTCCTATGATCCTTGAATTTCTTGGCAAGTTTTTTTATAGCGTTGGGTTTCTCCAGGATCTTCGCAACCAGATTGGGAAGCTGCTTCAACTCGCGCACCATCCAGCGCCCCTGAGCAGCAGAAATCCCCTTCTTGCGGCCCAGCAGGATCGCCAGGAGGGCGAGTACGGTTACCTGGGAGGTGAAAGCCTTCGTTGAGGCAACTCCAATCTCAGGCCCGGCATGGATGAAGATACCGGCGTCAGTCTCTCGAGCAATGCTGGATCCCACAACGTTACAAATCCCCAGGGTTACCGCCCCCTTCCGTTTCGCTTCGCGCAGAGCCGCCAGCGTATCAGCCGTTTCACCGGACTGGCTGATGGCAATCACGATGGTGCCCTCCTCGATGATGGGATCCCGGTAGCGGAATTCCGAGGCATATTCGACTTCGACGGGAACGCGTGCGAACTCTTCGAGCATGTACTCTCCGATCAGGGAAGCGTGCCACGAAGTTCCACAGGCGACGATGATGATGCGCCGCGCTTGGGAGAGTTGGTCGAGATATTGGCGAATACCCCCGAGTTTGGCGGTGCCCTCTTCCTCCAGCAGTCTGCCTCGCATGGAATCTTCCAAAGTCCGGGGCTGTTCCATGATCTCCTTGAGCATAAAGTGCTCATAGCCGCCTTTTTCGATCTCCTCCAGTTGCAGCGTGACAGACTCTGCCTTTTTCAGGACTTCCTGGTTTGTCAAGGTACGGTGTTGTACGCTGTCCGCCTTGATCAGGGCAACCTCTTCATCCTCGAGATAGATGACGTTACGGGTATAGGGAACAATAGCTGCGAGGTCGGATGCTACGAAGTTTTCGCCTTCACCGATTCCGATGACCAGGGGACTGCCCATCCTGGCCGCGACGATGCAATCGGGCTCTTTATTGCAGATGACGGCCAGACCGTAGGTCCCCTGAACCTGCGCCAAAGCGACCTGAACAGCCTCGAGGAGATCGCCGTGGTAGGCATCTGCGATCAGATGGGCCAACGTCTCCGTATCGGTTTCAGTACGGAATTTATGTCCCTTCTTCTCCAGCCGCTGGCGCAGAGAGACATAATTCTCGATGATCCCGTTGTGGATCAGTGCGATGCGCCCTTCGGAATCGATATGAGGATGAGCGTTTGTCTGGGAAGGAATGCCGTGCGTTGCCCAGCGGGTATGCCCCAGTCCGACAGTCCCCGGTAATTCTTCACTGGATAACAGCGTTTCCAGCTTCGATATCTTACCCACTTCTTTCTTAAGCTGGATATCACCGTTATGCATGAGGGCCAGACCGGCGGAATCATAGCCACGATACTCCATCCTCTTTAACCCGGAGATCAGGATGGGAACCGCCTCCCGGTTACCAATATATCCGATTATGCCACACATATAGTCACCACCGATTTCTTCTCGATACTGTTCATATAAAGTCCCCAGAATCCCTTGATGTCGTTACTCCCACTCCACCGTGGCCGGCGGTTTGGATGAGACGTCGTAGACGACGCGATTGATGCCTCTGACCTCATTGATAATCCGGTTCGCAACTCTGCCCAACAAATCGAAAGGCAGATGCGTAAAGTCGGCCGTCATCCAGTCATCGGAATCGACGGAACGCAACGCCGCCACCTGCTCGTAAGTGCGCTCGTCACCCATCACGCCGACTGACCTGACCGGCAGCAGAACGACCAGAGCCTGTGAACTCTTGTCGTACCAGCCGTTCTTCTTCAGCTCTTCGATGAATATATGATCGGCGCGCTTCAGCATTTCCAGCTTTTCACTGGTCACTTCTCCCACGATTCGCACGCCCAATCCAGGACCCGGGAAAGGGTGCCTCTTGACCAGTTCATCTGACAAGCCCAGCTCTTTGCCGACAGCCCGGACTTCGTCCTTGAAGAGGTCTTTGAGCGGTTCGATCAAGGTTAGATTCATCCGGTCCGGCAAACCGCCCACGTTGTGATGGCTCTTGATCACAGCCGAAGGACCGCCCCAGGCTGACCGGCTCTCGATCAGATCCGGATAGAGCGTTCCCTGCGCGAGGAAGTCCACATCGCCGAGGGACCGGGCTGCTTCTTCGAAGACCTCGATGAAAACGCGTCCGATAATCTTGCGCTTCTGTTCGGGATCCTCGACGCCGGCCAGGGCTTCAAGGAACCGGGTTTCTGCCTCAGCCACTCGCAAATCCATCCCGAACTGGTCCCGAAAGAGCCCCTCGACCTGTTCCCGCTCACCCAAACGCAGGAGACCGTTTTCGACCAGAACGCAGTGAAGGTGATCGCCGATGGCACGGTGCAGCAGTAGTGCAGTCACCGACGAATCGACACCTCCGGACAGACCGCAGATAACCTGACCCTGACCGACTTGATCGCGGATTTTTTCGATACTTTTCTCAATAAAACTCTTGGCGCTCCAGGTCTGGGCACACTCACAGACGTTGCGAACGAAATTCTTGAGGATTTCCCGCCCGTGTTCCGTATGCGAAACCTCCGGGTGAAATTGCACGCCGTAGTGGCCCCTATCTGTATTGGCTATGGCAGCGTAAGGCGATCCCTCGGAAGTACCGATGGGGTGGTATCCCTTCGGCAGTTCGAGCAGCCGATCTCCATGGCTCATCCAGACGACCTGGACGCGGTCCAGTCCGTTGAAGAGGGGCGAGTTTTCGACGAGTTCCAGGTGTGTGCGCCCGAATTCACGATGGTCCGAGCGACTGACTTCGCCGCCCTGAAGATAGGCAATTACCTGTAAACCGTAACAGATCCCTAATACGGGGATGCCGAGATCAAAAATCGCAGCATCCGGGTGGGGGGCGTCTTCGGCGTACACCGACGCCGGCCCCCCGGAAAGAATCAAACCTTTAGGATTTGCCTTGGCGATTTTTTCCGCGGGCGTATCCGGAAGCCAGATTTCGCTGAATACGCCGAGTTCCCGCACCCGGCGTGCAATTAACTGGGTGGTCTGGGATCCGAAATCGAGAATGATGATGGTTTCCTGCAAGTCCATATCAGAGTAGTGTATCGACCTGTTTTGTGAGATGAGTTAGGGCCTCGTAATTCGTCAAATCGTAATGAATAGGTGTGAGAGATATATACCCTGCCTTCACGGCCAGTTCATCGATGTTGGGGTCCTCCTCTTCCTTCCGGAGTTCTCCATCGAGCCAGAAGTAGACGCGCCCCCGGGGATCGGTACGGCGGTGGAATATCTCGTTCCAGACGGCCATACCCTGGCGAGTAACCTTGACGCCTTTAATCTCCTTCTCCGGCAGGGCCGGAACATTGACGTTCAGTGAGACTCCTCTTGGAAGGTTCATCGAGGGCATCGCCTGAGCGAGCCGGGCAGCGAACCTGGCGGAAGGACCGAAGTCCTTGTTGCTGTATGAAGTCAGGGAGATCGCGAAGGCGTAAAGGTCGTTCATGCGGCCTTCTGTCGCGGCCGAAACAGTCCCAGAGTAGATGGTGTTGATGCCGGTATTCGATCCCTGATTGATGCCGGATATCAGCATGTCGGGACGTTCGTCGAGCAGGGCAAACAGGGCTAACTTGACCGCATCGGCCGGCGTGCCGTACACACCCCAACCGAAAAAATCGCCATTTTTGTAGCACTTTTCAGCGCGCAGGGGGTCGGTCATGGTTATGGCATGCCCCATGGCAGACTGTTCGCGTGCCGGAGCGACCACGATCACATCCGCGAATTTCTTTATCTCAGACGCCAGGGCTGCCAGGCCTGGTGCGTGGATTCCATCATCATTACAAAGTAAAACTTTCATCGTCGTCTGTCTACGTCAAAATAACGGGAACTGTTATTCGACAGGATCGTACAGGTGCTTCACCAGCAGGCTGAGGGTCTGCTTCATACGCGTGCGATCGACGATCATGTCGATGAAGCCGTGCTGCAGTAGGAATTCTGCGCGCTGAAATCCCGGGGGCAGATCCTGTCCGATGGTCTGCTTGATTACGCGTGGTCCGGCGAAACCAATCAGGGCTCCTGGTTCAGCCAGAATGACGTCACCTAACATGGCGAAACTGGCCGTCGTCCCCCCGGTGGTCGGATGGGTGAGTACAGTGATAAAAGGTAGTGATTCCTCTGCGAATTCAGCAAGAGCGCAGGATGTTTTCGCCATCTGCATGAGACTGAAAAGACCCTCCTGCATCCGCATCCCGCCGGAAGCGCAGACCAGGATAAATGGAAATTTACCCTCCTTGGCCCGCTGTGTTGCCTGAACGATCTTCTCACCCACCACCGATCCGACGCTTCCGCCGAAGAAGTTGAAGTCCATCACTCCGAGCACAATCTTGCAGTCATCGAGGTGACAGATCCCCGTGCGAACCGCATCGTTGATGCCCGTCTTCTTGACCGCCTGCTGAATCCGGTCCGGGTAGCGCTTCACATCCTTGAATTTCAGTGGATCGGCGGAAACCAGATCGGTATTGAACTCCCGAAAGGATCCCTCATCCACGATCATCTCTATATATTCCCGGCTGTTAATACGGAAGTGGAATCTGCATTTCTGACAGACCGATGCGTTCTTCAGGAGCTCTTTTCGAAAAATAATTTCTCCGCAGTTCTCGCACTTGATCCAGAGGCCATCGGGAAGTTGAGCCTTCTCTGAAGCTGTGAGTCCCTTTTTTGCTTTTTGAAACCAGGCCATGTTTCTTCACATTGTATATTATAACTGTTTCGCCAGGATAAGGGCGTCTTCTCCATCTGGATAATATTGCTTCCGAACCGTAACCGGAGCGAATTTCTGCTTGAAATAGAGCTTCTGCGCTGCAGGATTGCCCACCCTCACTTCGAGAAAACAGGCGCTGGCTCGCTGCTTTCTGGCCCGTTCGAGAAGACGTAGAAGAAGCAGAGTGGCCAATCCTCTGCGCCGGTAGTTCGGTCGAACGCCCAAATTCAGGATATGAACCTCGTCAGCAGCGTACTGGACGAAAACATAACCGATTATCTGGCCATCGAGCATGGCGGCCTCACCCTCGACATTGTGCAGCGCCAAAAAGGTTTTAAGGCTTTCTTCACTCCAGGGCGCGGGAAATATCTCCAGTTCGATATAGGATAGAGCGTGCGCGTCCTCAGGCGATAGAGGCCGAAGCTGCAAACCGGGAATGAGTTTATAACTATTCACAACTTTGCGGTTTCCCCTCGTTCAGCCCCGGTCAAACACCGAGCAGCAACTTCGACCACATGCAGCATTTCCTTCACATCATGAACTCGGATTACGTCAGCTCCGTTCAAGGTCGCGGCAGCGACGGCTGCCGCAGTTCCAAAGGCACGCTCGTCCACGGGAACGTCGAGGATCTTGCCAATAAAACTCTTCCGGGAGGGTCCAATCAGGACAGGCCCTAGCCCGCTGAATTCGCGCAACCTGGCTAATATTTCCAGGTTATCCCCCAGCCGTTTCCCGAATCCAATTCCGGGATCCACCAGTATCCGATCCTCGGCAATTCCCGCATCCTTGGCAGAACGCACCCGCTCGTGCAGGAACCCACGCACCTCGGTTATCAAATCATCGTAGTGAGGCTCCACCTGCATGGTGCGGGGTTCCCCCCTCATGTGCATCAAGATCACGGTCGCATCAGCCTGAGCGATGGTTTCGGCCATACATGGATCCTGCCTGAGAGCAGAGACGTCATTGACGATTTCTGCCCCGGCAGCCAGCGCTTCCCCGGCAACCTCGGCCTTGGTTGTATCGACCGAGATGGGAATATTTATCGATCCAGTCAATTTCTCAATAACTGGCAATACCCGGCGCAGCTCTTCTTCAGCAGAAACCGGTTGAGCGCCCGGTCTGGTCGATTCGCCACCGATGTCAATAAAATCAGCTCCCTGTTCGGCTATCAGATGCGCCTGCTCGAATGCCTTTCCAGGATTGAGGAAACTCCCGCCATCGGAAAACGAATCCGGAGTTACGTTCAAGATCCCCATGATCAGGGGCCGGCTGGTGCGGCGATATACTCGACTCCCTACCCGAAACGGTTTGCCCGGGATAAAGTTCTCATCCGATACCGGCATTTCGCTATGAGTCAATCTCTCCTCCAGATCGGCATCACTGCGCCTGAAGAGTCGGCCTATTTTCGCTCTCACGCTACCCTCGCCCATTCATCTGTTCGAGAGCATCGGCCATCTGCTTGGCCTTTATTCCGTAAACATCATCGTCGCCGCTGCGCATCTTCCAGCGTTTGTTGTAGTAAAACTTGGCCCGGCTCCGATCTCCCTTTTTCTGGTAGATCATACCCATGTAATAGAAACCGTCTACGGGACCATCCCACCCAAGCGAATTACTGAAGTGCTTCACCGCGTTATCTAAATCGTCCATCCGGTAATATACAACTCCTAAGTTGAAAGCCGCAAGAGGATTCTGAGGATCATATTTAAAGATTCGCTGGTAATACTCAACCGCAGCTTTTGACTCTCCGCTGTACAACTCCACGGTTCCCGCTTTCAGCAGCAGGTCAATTGACGCCGGATTGATTGTCAACCCATCCTGGAGTAGCTGGCGTGCTCTCGTGACTTTACCAGTTTTCATCAAGGAGCCAGCTAAGACAATGCGGGTCAATTCGAAGGCGGGATCAAGACGCACAGCTTCACCGAGAAGCTTCGGAACGGTGTCATACTCCAGATCTTTGAGGCGTTCAGGGTGGATCCTGGTCAGAGCCGGGTAGGTGCGTACCCGCAGGGGATCTCCCCTCAGAACGGCTTTCAGGGCTGGTTCAGCCTTCTCCCACACAAATCCTCTGAGATAGAATTCTCCCAGCGCCAGCAACGCTTCGAAAGAGGCGGTGTCGCTTTGAAACGCCAGCAGTAACTCTTGCTCGGCCGCGGATCGGTCTCCGAGGGCTTCGTAGCTTTGCCCCAACCCGATCCTCGCCTGGGTGAACGTCGAGTCGATCTGAAGGGCAGCATGATATAGAGTTTCAGCGGATGCGGGCTCGTCGTCCTGCTGATAATATTTGGCCTGATAATGAGCGGTCAGAACGTCTTGCGAGAACTCCCGGGAAAATGGAGCCGCTATAGAGGCGGATTCACCGCTTTCGGCCAATATCCAACGCGCTATCTCCTTCGAGATGATAGAGAGGTTTTCCCTGGCAATGGGAAAAGCCGAACCGCTCCCATTTGCCTTCCTTAAATGAACCTGCGGGATGCCGCCCTCCTGCCCGGCTTCCCATTTGACCAGAAAGACCTCGTAGCCCGAATTCACCAAAACGTCAGGTACGGTAGCCGGATATTCCTCGACTGCGCCTTCCCAGGGATTGACCACCGCATAATCGAGGCTCCTCGCCAGACGGCGACCCGTTAGATCGGCGATAGCCCCGGATCGCCAGTTTTCAAAGCGGTCAGATCCCTCCCCGACCACAGCCAGACGGAGAGGCTCCGGCTTCGGTGGAGCTTGTAGCCAGAATAATGTGTAGATTACCAGAACGAATACTGGTCCCAGCAGTCTCAATCTGCGGTAGACAGTTGACGGCATGTACTCACCAGCACGATAGATGAACTCCAAAACAAGGAGAAAGGCAATGATTACGACAATAGGCACCGAGATGCCGCCCGGAACGTTACCGTTTAAGAAGTTCAGTAATGCAGACATAGTACGCTGGCTGAAAAATAAAAGAGGCGACCAGAGATCGCTCAGTATGTCGTATGATCAGTAAGACGCCATCCGGTTCAGGTTTCCGGACGGTCACGTTTATGACGCTCCCTTTTCACCCATCAAGGATAACGCTTCAAGACGAGTCGCCTGTTTACGCATGATACCGCGCATGCTGGAAGTGACCGTCCAAGCACCGGTCTTCTTAACGCCCCGCATGGTCATGCAGAGATGCTGAGCTCGGATGATAACAAAAACTCCCAGAGGTTTGAGGACCCGCATCAGAGCATCGGCGATTTCGGTGGTCATGCGTTCCTGTAACTGTGGCCTGGCAGCCACCCGGTCAACGACCCTTGCCAGGGAAGAAAAACCTGTCACCCGGTTGTTGTCGGGAATATAAGCGATAGATACCGTGCCGTAGAAAGGTAGCAGGTGGTGTTCGCACATCGAGTAAAAGGGGACGTCCCGCAGGAGGATCATCTCGTCCTGGTTCGCGGTCGTATAGACTGCAATTTCAGGATCGATGTCACTCCCCACGCCTGAAAAGACTTCCTCGTACATTTCGGCAACGCGATCCGGAGTTCGGACCAATCCCTCTCGGTTCGGATCTTCACCGATAGCTTCGATCAGTTCGCGAACGGCTGCGCGAATGCGGTCCCGGTCAATAGCCATCGTTATCTCCTCCCCATCGGCTCATCACCCGCGGAATGCCCGTCCGGCCTGGCCGATTCCTCCACGGCCGGTGTAAGATAGAAGGACATAACGACGGTATCTCCGGACTTCACCGTGACCTCTTGGATTGCATCACCCGCAATTTTAAATCCTGTTTTTTCCAGGGTAAGGAGATGCCGTCCGGGATGAATTCCCGAAATGATGGCATCGGTAAAATAGTCCGTTGCCGTAGCGTCCAGGATGACTCTGGCTTCGGGGATGTTGCAATTGACCTGGATCGTGCCCGGGCTATCTTTGACCAACGCAGATAATCCCAAGCCGAACAGCACGACTGCCAACACTCCAAAAAACAGAATGGTTCTCTGCTTCCTTTTTACCTCGGTTATTTCACCGTCTAAGTTACTGAGCGCGTTTCCGTCATCAAGATTAGTCTTCAGAACCTCCCCAACCTCCCCTCGTCAACTTGAATTATCCCGTTCTGCCGCGCATCATCTCATGAGTAGTTCAGGCAGTCGCCGGCGAGGGTTCTTCCCCACCCTCCGGACTTTGATCGGTTGAATCTTTTTTCTTTTTGGTTCGGGCTGCTTTCGCTCTCATCTTTCTCGGTTTCTTGGCCTTCCGCTTCGCCGGATCTTCCAACGACTCACCTCGCATCAGGCGGTCGATGTCCTCGCCATCCAGAATCTCTCGTTCGAGCAGTGTTTCCGCGATGCTATTGAGTGTCTCCAGATTATCGGATAGAACCGTCTTTGCCCGCTCTGCGGCATCGGTGACAATGCGTCTCACTTCTTCATCGATCTCGACGGCTGTCTGTTCACTGTAATCACGATGCTTGGCAATTTCACGCCCGAGAAAGATCTCTTCCTCCTTCTTGCCGAAGGTCAAAGGCCCTAACTTATCCGACATGCCCCATTCGCAGACCATTTTGCGGGCGATTTCGGTCGCCCGCTCGATATCATTACCGGCGCCAGTTGTCTGTTGTTTAAAAACGAGTTGTTCTGCTGCCCGTCCCCCGAGCAGATGCGTCAGCAAGGCTTCAAGGTATTGCTTAGAGTAATTGTGCTTTTCATCGATGGGCAGGTAGTGCGTTAACCCCAGAGCTCGCCCACGCGGGATGATTGTCACTTTATGCACCGGATCGGCGCCCGGGATGAGCTTCGAGACGAGAACGTGTCCGGCTTCGTGGTAGGCAGTCGTCTTCTTCTCATCCTCGCTGATCAGCAGGCTCTTCCGTTCTACTCCCATCATGACCTTGTCCTTGGCGTGCTCCAGATCCTCCATCGTCACATTGCTGCTGTTCCGCTTGGCGGCCAACAGAGCGGCCTCGTTGGCCAAATTAGCCAACTCGGCACCGGCCAATCCTGGAGTTCCCTTAGCCAGCACCTTCAGATCGACATCGTTGTTCAGTGGAATCTTTTTAGTGTGCACCTTAAGGATGCCCTCACGGCCGCGCACGTCGGGACGATCAACGACAATCTGACGATCGAATCTGCCGGGTCGCATAAGCGCCGGATCCAGAACGTCCGGCCGGTTGGTGGCGGCGAGGAGGATGACTCCCTCATTGGATTCGAACCCGTCCATCTCCACCAGTAGCTGGTTCAGGGTCTGCTCTCGTTCATCGTGGCCGCCGCCCAGACCCGCTCCCCGTTGTCGTCCTACTGCATCGATTTCATCGATGAAGATGATGCAAGGAGCATTCTTCTTGCCCTGCTCGAAAAGATCGCGCACGCGGGATGCGCCCACGCCGACGAACATTTCGACAAAATCCGCACCCGACATGGAAAAGAAGGGCACAGCGGCTTCACCGGCTACAGCTCGAGCCAGAAGTGTCTTGCCCGTACCAGGAGGTCCCAGGAGCAGTGCGCCGCGAGGGATTCTACCTCCCAATTTCTGGAACTTCTTGGGATCTTTCAGGAACTCGATGATTTCCTGCAATTCCTCCTTGGCCTCGTCCGTACCGGCCACATCAGCGAAGGTAACCTTGGGCTTGTTTTCGGTTAAAAGCTTGGCCCGGCTCTTGCCAAAGGAAAAGACTCCTTTCGGCCCTCCACCCTGCATTCTTCGCATAAAGAAGATCCAGAGACCAATCAGAAACAGCCAGGGGAAAATCGCCGTAAAAAAATACCCCAGCAGGTTTGTCGCCTTCTCGCGAAACTCGTAGGTCACTCCCAGCTCATCCCACTCCTCGAGCATCCAGTTTTCGATGAAAGGAAGGATCGTTTCAAAATGTATCTTCTCCGAATCAGGATTCATGGCATCGACGCGGTAACTACCGTGGAATTCGCTCTCGATGATATAGCCCGATTCAACTTGCCCGGCTTCCAACAACTGGCGGTATTCCGTGTAGGGAATTTTGACCTCTCGCTGTTCGCCAAAATTGAATGCCTGGGCAATCACAATCGATGCGAGGAAGATCAGAATCCAGAAGGATACCGTCCGAGCTGCCTTCTTCCATTCGAACTTATCGTCAGGATTAGGACGGCGCCCCTTATTTCGTTTATCGTTATTATCGCTCATGACAGTCTATGTTATCCCCCAAGTTTATAGCCCGTTAGATCCCGCCGGTATAAAATGCAGCCGCCAAGTATGCTTGTCAGGATCGTTAACCCGCACCACCTCTGAGATGCGGTGACCCACCACCCAGATGATGGTATCGCCTTGAACGAGGACAGGTGTGGCGCGCTTTTCGAAACGGGAAACTTTCCGGTCTGCCAGAAATCTGAACAGCCTCTTTTCGCCCCGTGATCCCAGGGGATGAAATCGGTCACGTTCCCTGGCAAATCGCAGGATCAGCTTACCTCTCCCCTTGCCGATTTCTAGGTCAGCGGCATGCCCGTCACCCGACTGTAGATGTGCTGCTTCGGGACGACTCCAGCGTACCTCCGCATCAAATTCAGGAATCGCTTCATCCCGCCCCGGCACCAGGTTGTGGTGCACTTCAGGTACAGAACCGAATGTGACCACCAGAGACTGACGGTCCCGGGTAAGTCGGATATCTCCGGGAAACTCCAGATAAGATCCCGTGCGGCTTTGCTGTAGAAAATCGTCGATGCGGTCGAAATCGGTCGATTTGAGATCGACATCTAAACCCGCAAGGTCGGAGATCGCCTTCTGCACCGTATATTTCCTTATCGATGTAAAGTACGCCAAAATCGAACGAATATCAAGAACAATTTTACCTTTTTGGAAATTTAACAGGGATTTCTGCCAGCATTGCTGCACGGCTGAGGCGATCAGTTCATCAACCTCGGAAGCCCGTTCACCCAGCCGCAGCAGGGCGTCCTGTACATTAGGATTGATGTCCTTTTCAATTTGAGGCAGCAACCTGTATCTGATATAATTACGTGGTTTGTCCAGATCGAAATTGGTCGGATCGTCGGAGAAAGGGATCTGGTGGTCATAACAATACTGCTGCAAGTCCTCTTTGCGCAGGTATAACAGAGGTCTAAGGACGGTTTCACGGACAGCTTGAATCCCGGAAAGACCACGCAGACTCGTCCCGGCCAGAATCCGGTGCAGGATCGTCTCAGCCTGGTCGTTGCTGTGGTGTCCGGTCAAAATAAAGTTACATTTTTGTTCGCTTGCCGTCTTTTCCAGGAACCGATAGCGGCCTTCGCGCATTCTCTCTTCAGGAGACATCTTCGAATCATCTGATCCCGTGAGCGTCCCGGTCAACAGTGGTACGTCGTTTTTCAGACAGTATTCCTGTACTAGGGTAACTCGAGCAAGCGCCTCGTCCGATTGCGGATCGTGGATGAGGTGGGCAGCAACAACGCCCAGCGTCTGTTTCCGAGCCAGCTCGATCGCACCCGCGAGCAGAGCCATCGAATCCGCACCGCCTGATACAGCAACCAGCACACGGATCACGTCCACTTCTGCCGGTTGATGATCATGCAGGAAGATCCGTAAAATCTCGGGGATGTCTGGATGTGCCGACTGATTGTGGGCCATGTTACCTTTCAATAGCTGGAAACGATCGTTCCCCTGCCTTAAAAACGGCTGGTGAGGCGCAAGAGTTCCGTATAAACTAAATCAACTGTAAAGCGAAGCCGCCGATATGCGCAGGATTTTCTACAGAATAATCTTTTGTATTTTCTTGCTGTGGGTATGGGATCTACCTACTCAGGGAGCCGGCGGAATACGCATTCAGGACGGTATCCTCACGCGATCCTGGGCTCCTATCCCGCTACCTGAAGGTGGCGACGAGCTAAATCGAGTGGAACGCTTCATCCAGGAAAACCGCCATCTTCTTGGACTTCAGCAATATCCCGACGTACTGGCCGTTCTAGAGAAAAATATTTCAACCGCCGCAGGCCAGAGATACGTTTTTACGCAGCGTTTCAGGGATCTGCCGGTTTTCGATGCACAGCTAATCCTGAACGTATCCAATGGTGAAATCCGCTCACTGTTCAACGCTCTATCCGGCGCCTATTTCATCGACATCTTACCCTCGCTCAACCGTGCTGCAGCCTTTCGGGTCGCTCAAAATGCTCTGGGCACCGAAGAATACCGCAGAGAACCAAACATAGCCCTGGGTTATGACTTGCAGGGTAACCTGATCTACCGGGTACGGATACCCGGGCTCGATCCCCCGGCGGACTGGGAAATCTGGATCGATGCCGTTTCAGGTGAGCTTCTGCGTCATTTGGACAGGCGCCTTTTCGTGGACGGCAGCGGCCAGATTTTCGATCCGGACCCCATCACGGTGCTGGAAGATCCCACTCTTACCGACCAGGGAGATTCAAATGCCGCCATACCCATCGAAGCCTACAGCATTGTGACTTTGCCGGAACTGTACGATTCCGTGGGCGGAATTTTCTATCTCGATGGACCGTACGTCAGCACGGATCCGACGGCGAACCGCGCCTTTTCATCCACTCCCGATTTTCTCTTCCTGCGTGAGAACGACTGGTTCGAAGAGGTGATGGTTTATTACCATATTGACCGGGAACAGCGCTACTTTCAAGATGAGCTTCAAAATTTCAACGCCAACAACCGCCAGCAGCGCTGTAACGTCAACGGAACCACCCAGGACAACTCCTGGTTTAGTTCGTACGATACGACCATCACGTTCGGTTCAGGAGGGGTGGATGATGCCGAAGATGCCGACGTCATCCTGCATGAATACGGCCATGCCGTGCACTTTGACATCAATCCTTACTGGTCCTACGGGCACACGGACGGTATGGGCGAAGGTTACGGGGACTATCTCGCCGGATCGTACAGTCTTTGGATCAATTCCACCTTCCAGCCGGATTGGGTTTTCAACTGGGACGGCCACAACGAATTCTGGACCGGCAGAATCCTTAACGCCCCCTATCACTATCCTGAAGACGCCGATACCACGCTCTGGAGCATCTACCACGCCGGAGAACTCTGGTCCGCCGGTTTGATAGACGTCTGGTGGGACATTCCCGACGTCATCGCCTGGGACCGAATCGTCCTGCAGCATCATTTTCTTTTAGGTAATGGCGCCCTGATGGAAGATGCCGCCGAGGCGATCCTGGCAACGGAATTGAACCTGTACGGTGGACAATACCGCTCCATTATCATTGACAACTTCGGCGAACGTGGATTTATTGACCCGACAGCCTACCGCCCCGCGATCGTGCACGATCCTCTGGGTGACAGCGAGGATACCCTGCAGACCGAATTCGAAGTCCTTACCCAAATCACATCCGAATTCCCACTCGACTCGGCATCCCTGCAGCTCTTATGGCGAGCAGACGAGGAACCATACCTTCCCGTCACTCTCATCCCCACCGGAATGCCGGATGAGTATCGCGGCATGATCCCCGGACCGTTCAACGGGGAGACCCTCTCGTACTATCTGACCGCCGCTGACACCAATGGCGTGGCTTCGTTCCTGCCCGATGGAGCCCCGGTTGAAAGTTTCCAGTTCTATGTTGGTCCGGACACTTGCCCACCGGTGATTGCCTGGACGGATTCCCTTGGGGAGACGGTTTTCCGTACGGCCTCCAACGAAGTCAGGAGCGAAATAACGGACAACCTCGGCATCGCTGATGTGGAACTACGCTGGAGAATTGATGGAGGCATCTGGCTGTCTGCGCAGATGCTTCCGGTGGGTATCGACACCTTCAGCGCCACGCTCTCCTACACCAACCTGAGTATCGGTCAGGTGGTGGAATATCTCGTTCGAGCCACTGACAGCTCGAATCAGCCCAACGTTGTAGACGGCCCCACTCAGAGCTTTCCTATTCTAGCAAATGCCCAACTTGAGGATTTTGAAGGGCCGATTGGACCCTGGCTTTTCACCGGTGACTGGGGCGTTACCGAAGGGGATTCGCACAGCGGAATCGCCTGCATGGAAGACAGTCCGAATACTCAATACTCCCCCAATTCGGATACCTGGGCACAGTGGGGTGACTTGTGGGACCTCAGCGAGTTCGATCAAGCGTACCTGACCTTCTGGGAGAAACACCTGCTCGAATTTAACTCTGACTGGGGCAGATTCGAGGTTTCCGCTGACAACGGGCCCTGGATGCCACTCCTCGAAGTGACCGGCCCAGACCTGAATTGGAACCGTCACGAGATCAACCTGACCGATTACTGCGGCGGTGCCTGCAGTGACTTCCGGTTCCGTTTCCGGTTGATTACGGACAGCACCGGTTCAGCATCAGGCTGGTTCATTGACGATCTGTCACTCTCAGTTGAAATTCTGGTCGTAGTAGAAGAACAACCTGGTCAGGTAACGCTGCCGCAGGTTTTCACCTTCGGCCCGGTGTTTCCAAACCCGTTTAATCCTATCGTTACCATCGGCTTCAACCTGCCGGCACCGGGTGAAGTTGAGCTTACGATCTACAACACCAGCGGACAGGTGGTAGAACTGTTATCCGATCAACTCTATCCGGCCGGATCTCACCGGGTGATCTTCGATGGTTCTCACCTCTCTTCGGGCGTCTATTTCTGCCGCTTCAACTCGGATTCGTTCCAGGCCATTAAGAAACTCATCCTGCTCAAATAAGAGTCATTCAATAGTCGGTTCTAAATGACTTGATCCGTTCTCAACAAAGAGGCGGGTTTTCTATAAAGAGAAAAACCAGTATTTTAACACTGGTTTTACCTTTCTTTTATCGAATAGAGCTTTGAAAGTGGGTTACTCATTCGAAGAAAGAAATTAGTTATGGTATATCGCGAAATCGGTATGAACTGGAATTTGATGATTCCGAAGCAACTTATTGCTCGTTCAGCATCCTCATCAGTTTGCGCATTTTTCGGCGTGCCTGGTTGCTCTTGCGCTTGCGGGCTTCTGACGGCTTCTCATAACGCTGATGCTTGCGGATTTCCGCCATCAAACCGGACTTTTCACAAGACTTGGTAAACCGTCTGAAAGCACGTTCAAAGGGTTCTCCGTCGCGAACTTTAACGTAGGTCATAGACTCCCAATCACTATTTCAGTTACATTGATAATTATAAGCTAATAAATATATTATTAAATCCCTGTAATGTCAAGCACTATTTTACTTATCCACCTTCGCATGCTCCCGGCTCTCTATCCCGGTGGCCAGCGAAAAGCGCGCCCTCCCATCAGGTGGAGATGAATGTGATACACCTCCTGTCCGCCGTGTTCGCGGCAATTGAACACCAGTCGAAACCCCTGCTTATCCACCCCTTCTGACACCGCCAGACGATTGGCCGCCATAATCATCTGGCCAACCAGGCGATCCTCTTCGTCGGCCAAATCCAGAACGGTATCAATGTGTTTCACCGGCACGATTAGGATGTGAACCGGCGCCTGGGGATTGATGTCCCGGAAAGCGACGACCTCATTATCCCTGTGTACGATATCAGCAGGTATCTCGCCATCGATGATCTTACAGAAAATACAATCCATCAACCTGTCCTCCTGTAGTATCAGTTCACTTTTTGACCAATTTTAATTGAGCCTGCGACAACGCTGCGGTGACGGCAACTTCTGAACGCAGGCGGCGACCGCCAAGTCGGAAGTGGCGAATGCCCGGCTTGCTTAGTAGTTGCTTTTCATTTTCATCGAAGCCTGCTTCCGGTCCGATGACGAGCAGCGAACCCTTTGGCACCTGAGCCATAACGTCTGCTTCCGGATCCGCCACCAGAATCTGTGTGAATCGCCCCTCTTCCAGTAATCGTTGCAGGGGCAAAGGATCCTCAATCCTGGTGAGACGGCTGCCCCCCGACTGCTTCATGCTCTCAACAGCTTTGCGTCTCATCTTATCAACGCGGGAAGAGGCCCATTTCACCGTGGCGCGGCTGTAATCCACCGCATGGATCACTTCGACACCCATTTCGCAGGCGGTTTCTACCGCCGTCTCCCAGCGATTCCCCTTCAGGCAAGGCATGGCCAAGGATATCGGCAGGGGCGCTTCGGGCTCTCTTAAATGCCTGTCCAAAATCTCACCGGTCAAGCTCTGTCCGCCCTGTTTAGCAAGCCGTATCTGGTATACGTATCCCGAACCGTCCGCCGCGTCGATGAGGTCGCCCGGCTGCAACCGCATTACGGCACCCAGATGATGGCTTTCAGAGCGGCTGAATCGCACCGCGTTACCCGCAATGCCATCGGGATGAATGTAGAAAATGTAACGATGACTTCCCATTCAGAAAGAGACCCCCAGTTTCCAGGAGAAGTGGACGTCATCGAAAGAATATTCCGGATTCCAGGAACATTCGAGGCGGAGGACGTCGGCGTAGGGAACTCTGATTAAGAGACCCAGACCGTATCCCCACATCAGGGTGTCGACCGAGGGAGTTCCCTCACTCGGATAAACATCGCCCACATCGACGAAGATTTCGGCGGCGAGACCATATTGCAGGTTTCTAAAATATTGCTTCAGAAAAGGAGCTTCATGCCAGGTAAAATAGCGCAGAGGATAGATATCGAAGCGCGTTTCGAAGGTTGCCATGAAAAATGATTCGCCTTCATCCAGCAAATTTGAGCTGCGGATCGGAACTGTATTCTCGACGATGATGTAATCGTATGGGGGAACGGTTCCCCAGCCCGGGAGCCATTGCACGCGGAAACAGTAGGATAAGTAATGATACGGAATGTAGGTGCGGATATCAATTAGAAACCGCTGATATTGCTGACTCGAAGACAGAATGTACCCTTGAATGAGACTCGTACCTAAATAAAAACCCCGCCGGGGCAATTGGCGCAGATCCCTCCCATCCCAGGCGGCAACGATGAACGTCTCGATGATGCGATCCAAACTGCCATCACCAGCCAACTGGAGCGAGTTATCAGCCTGCACGAGCCGGAAACGGACTCCTAATTCACTGGTGAACTCCCTTGTCCATCGCTTTCCCATAGCCAGCCTCGCGGCCGTGTGTTGGCTCTCGAGGTTCAGATCCCGTACGGCCAGGTTCTTGCTTTTCCTGGTAGTCTGGAAGAGTTCGATGCGCCGGGTCAGTGTAGGCGTTCCCCTGACCCAGGGGGTATCGTGAGAAAACCTGAATCCCCGGTCCGCCCCTCCCCACAAGCTGGCAGTCAGAGTTTCATTGCGACCGCGAAAGTTCTTCTGTCGGTAACGGAAACCGTAAGTGAGTTCAGGAGGGTCATCATCGGAATAACTCCAGAATGGCAACGGAAAGATATACCATTCTTCGGTGACTTCGATCCTCAAGACCGGCAGACCGTCACGGGAAATCAGGTTAAACTGAACCCGACTGAAGAGATCCAGTCCGGTCACCCGGAGTTGATCCAGTTCCAGCGCAGCCATCGTTACTGCGTCTCCAATCGCTACTATCAACTCCCGTAGAATGATCTCTTCAGCAGTGATCTTGTTGCCGCTTATCTCGATGGCTGCAAGTGGCTTGCCTAGAAGTTCAGGATCGGAGACGGTTACCTGTGCAGATGCCGTAATGCACACCAGCGATGTACCGATCATCCAACAAATCGTCTTAACCACATCGAATCTTCGGATCCGTATCGTCATCGCCAGGTGATCTTCAAGTCTAAGTTCACGATCGTATAATCATCGCTGTTGGTCTCACGTACCCAGGATAGATCGCCGTCCGCGACGATGCTGACACCCGAAGCCGACGGATAGGAGAGCTGTAATAACGGTCCCCAGCGCGTGAGATAGAAGAAGGGGGATTTAACCGTGCCGTATTCCGGATCAAGTTCGTATTCCCATCCCTTACGTTCGTAAGCGGACATCCCGATATCGAAATGGATGCCAGACTGAGTCTGTCGAACCAGAACCAGAGTGGCCTGATAGGTGCGGTATTCCTCAGAAATCTGTTCTATCCATTCATCCCAGAGCAACCGGCCGTTATCCTCGAGGTCAAGTACAAAAAGCAGGTTTAATGCCCAGCCGCGGCTCACATCCCACGAGAGCTGATCGCTTGCGGTATAACGACGGTAAATGGTACTTTTGATGAACGAAGGGTCCAGTTCGAAGTCGTAGTCCGTCATATTGGCTACGATCTCAAAACCGGCGATATTCTCCCAGTCCGCATGGGGAGCAAACAAGACTTCGGGTTTCAACCTGAAGATGCGGTTCCAGTGGTTCTGGTCGCTCTTCTGTCCGAAGATATAAACCAGGTGTTCCAGGGTTGTCTGAGCTCGCGTCGCGAAATGAAAATAGGGTGAAAACCGGTGTCCATAATGCAAATCTATTTCGTACCTCAGCCGGTCTCTGTCATCGTAATTCGCCGTATCCGACGTATCGTACTGTCTCTTGCGAATGGCTGAAAGAAAGGCGATACTGTCCGCCTGCGTCGGTGTCCAGGAGAGGTTTGCTTCCAAGGAAGTGCCCCGGTCGCGCTTGAGCCCGGTGGCATCTTCCTGAGCCCCCCAATCGACCTGCAGGCTGGTCCACCCCTGCAGGTCAGCATATTCGCCATACAACGTCAGCGCATTCGTCGTGTTGACCTTTTCCCGAACCGTGCTGGCCGTGGCTGTCCGGTCTTCGTGCCTCGACCCGATCAACTCGGTGTCAACGTAAAGTTCCCAGTCCTGAAGGGGATCGTAGCGCAACTGATTCCGGAGTCTCTGCTGGGTGTCTGTGCGCGTCCCGATCGATTGTGTCCCCCCGATGTGATAATCGTACTTCTTCTGGTGATAGAAAACCTCAAGCCGATCCGAACTGTTTCCCGAAAACTCCTTATCCAGCCCGTAACCGAATCTCAGGTCGCGATTCATCCTGGCGCCGAGCTCTTCCTGCTCGAAGTAAAAATCCAGATCGTTCCGGTACCCTTTATACTCGAAACCGTCAAGTTGTGCTTCGAGAGAAGCCGATAATCCTTCGTCGTCGAATCCCTCCCGATTCTCCCACTGCTGGCCAATAATACTGGTGAGTACGAGCAGCGAATCCGGCTTGAAGCTCCCTCCTATCCCCAGCATCGAGCGATCTATTTGTTGCAGAACACCTGACGAGGTCACCGTGGGACTTTGCATATCCCAGGTTTCCGGTTGCACCGGAAAACCGAGGTTCAGGGGCGGGGGTCCCCGAAATCTCTCGAAACGGTAGAAGTCATTATGGAAGATCGCTTCGAGGTCGAAGTTGCGGCGTAATGACCGGCCGATAATCGCTTCGAAATACCCGGTGGTCTTGAGGTCGCCCTGGGAACCCGGTGGCCTGCGGTACAGAGCATCCAGTTGCCCCTTAACAGTCGAACGGAATCCGGACGGTTCGACGTCGAGGTAGAAGGTTGAGCCGGATCCAATTTCATCCAAGCCGTGATACACTCGAAATTGCAGGGAATCAACGTCATCGGCCAGGGAACGTCCCGCCGGTACCGTCAAGAATAAACCGAATGCCAACCAGTGGCATACTCCCGTGCTAATCCTCTGCACTCGCATCGGGGTTATTAGTATCTGTAGGAGTCTCAGGGGTAGTCCGATTGGTCGCAGCCGGTTTCAGTCCCTTATCAGGTGAAACCACTCCACCCGAGACGATCAGCTTCAGGGCTTCTTGGGTAGTGAGGTCGATATCCTGGGCTTGTGAGACAGGAACAAACAGGATGTAACCCGTCGTGGGATTGGGCGTGGAAGGCAGGAAAACCGTAACGCAATCTTCACCGACAGCGTCCTTTACGCAGCTCTCGGTCGTGTGGGTTTTGAAAACGATGGTATATAAACCTTTGCGGGGATATTCGATCAGGAGTGGTTTCTGGAAGGCTTGTCCTTTACTGGATAAGATGGCTTCGGAAAGCTGTCTGAGGGTTTTATAAACGGCACTAACAATCGGGATGCGATCAAGCCAAGAATTGAACCAGCCGAGAAGGCGATTTCCGAAATAGTTGCGGGCAATCCAACCCGTGATAATTACGACGGCAAGCAGGGTGATGATTCCGATACCGTAAATCACCTGATCCTCGCTCAGGGGCAGCTTCAACGCAGAAACGAGTGCCCGCGTCGCAACCCGGTTGAAAATACCGTCGATCACCAGGAAAAGCCAGACCAGGATGGCGTAGGTGAAGTAGAGTGGGAGCAGTACCAGCATCCCGGCAACCAGATTGGCCCGTATCTTTCTCCAGAGTCCGGCTTTCTTCAGACGATATCTATCATGCGCTTCACCGCGCTGTACGCCCGACATCTAACTTCCTCCTCGAGAGTTATTTCGTTCATCCCCGTCTCGATACACCAGGCAACCTTAGCAAGGGTGGTCAGCTTTTGGGTGGCGCAGATGGCCGAAGTGGTCAATGGATATATCGGTAAATCGGGATAGGCGGTATTCAGTTGTTCCACCAGCCCGATTTCCGTCCCGATAATAATGCCACTTTTTGCGACTTCGGATTGATGATCTCGGACGAAATTCACCATCCCGGTCGTGGAAGCGACCTTATCGGCCATTTCCAGAACCTCCAATCGACACTCTGGGTGGGCGATAAAAATCGATCCCGGGTGCTCTCCCCTGGCTGCCTCGACGTCCGATATGCTGAATTGATCGTGTACATAGCAGTAACCCTCCCAGGGTATGATGTCGGCTCCGGTTTGGGCTCTGCAGTACTCGGCGAGATTACGGTCCGGTGTGAAGAGGATAGGGCGATCACCCAGAGTTTTTACCACCTTCACAGCGTTGCTGGAAGTACAGCAGATATCCGACAACGCCTTCACTTCAGCGGTTGAATTGACGTAAGTCACCACGGCCGCGTCGGGATATTTCTCCTTGCCCCGTTGCAGTGAAGCTCCGTCGATCATGCGTGCCATTGGGCAATCTGCGCGCAACTCGGGGAACAACACCTTCTTCTGCGGGTTGAGGATTTTCGCCGTCTCCGCCATAAAGTCCACACCACAGAAAACGATTACGTCGGCAGTGGTCCGTGCGGCTTCCTGAGCCAGGCCGAGAGAATCGCCTAAAATATCTCCAATTTTCTGCACCTCCAGGCGTTGGTAATTGTGCACCAGCAGTACCGCATTTTTATCTCGCTTCGCCTTTTCGATTCTGGCGGCGAGTTCCTCTTTCGGGAGTAAATTATATTCTCGGATATCCATCTTCGAGTTAGACAAGCGTAAGGTATAGACTTAGGGACTTTTTAACAAGTTATCCACAATTATATTTTGGAGTATCGTCAAATCATAACTCTATATTTGTCTGCATATCAAGCACAATTTGAGTAAACGGCTCTAACAGGCTGGGAATATTTTTCGACTTATCCACAAAAATTGAACTTAGCGCAAAGCATCCCCCGGAACGGCGAAATTTAGCCACCTAAATCCTTCAATCAGAGCCCTTCTGGCTGGCCAGATAATCTGTCTCTATGCTCTGAAAATAGGCGTCCAGACTTTCAAAAACCAGCTTGTTCAGCTCCGCAATATCCCACTCTTCATAGGACGATCCATCGATCACTTCACGAATGCTTTCTTCATCCAATTTCAGGATGATCTCTTCGCGGTTCTCCTGCTTGATGTAGACGCGGCCGAACTCGAACGTGAGCACGCCGGTGAAGACGCCCACGAACTCCTCGTGACTGATGATGGCGAAACTCATCAGTTTCATGAACGGCTCCATGGGCATCCCCGCCTGTTCCACCGCTTCCAGATCAGGAGCGAAGTGGAATTCGTAGAGGCTCTCATTGGGCGAAAACGTGTATTGGTGACGCCTGGCGACCTCCGAAATCAAGGGGCTGTATTCGTGGTTATTCTGATGAAACTTTACGGGCCCGCTGAGATGAAATTGGACGAACTTACTCTCAACCTTGCCTTTGAGCCTCTCACTGATCTCCCGTCCAATGGCCAGCTTGGTGGCTTCTTTCTCCTCCAGTAACTTTCTGTCAGTCTCGGATGTACTGTTTCCCGATAGAATTTTGTCGAAGATCTGCAGCCGGGTGCCGATGTCCTTGACCGCTGGCTGAGGAGGTTCGTCCAGAATTGTCAGCATCTGTTGCATACTGTTCTGAGAGGAGTCTCGCAATGACTCGATAAAATGCGTAAGATCCACGGTTTCCGCAGCCGTAATGCGGTCTTTGACCGGTAGCTTACTATCCGCAGCCTGAATGGCGGCAAAGTACCTTTCCTGTTCTTCGACCATAGCGGGGCCGTACCCCACTTTCTCAAGGATAAAATCATCCAGAAGCCGCGCTACCCGGCCGTTGCCGTCGGTAAACGGATGGATCAGGGCAAAGCGGTAATGAAACCTGGCCGCCAGCTCTACCGGATGGAGAGTTTCGTGTGCATTACCGTACCAGCTCAGAAGGGCTTGCATCTCTGCAGGCACACGGTCGTGACGTGCGAAGTTGATCCTGGATCCGGCCTGCCCGATGATGTGCATGTCCCGGATCTTGTATTTGCCCGGAAAGTAGCGCTCCTCCTGTTCGATAGGTGAGCTGAGAACTTCGTGCAGCTTTAAGATATTCTCTTCGCTCAGCTCCTCACCATTCGCCATCATGCTCCGCAAGTATCCTATCGCATCGGACACTCCTTTGACTTCGTGGAACTCCCTTTCCAGCTTGCCGCCGACCATGCGGTTGCTCTCCAGGTAGTAGCGGGTCTCTTCCAAGGTCAGAGAGTTATCCTCAAACGCGATCGTGTAATAGATTCGCAGAGGGGTGAGGACTTCGTCTATGCGCGCCGTTTGCTCTTCCGAAAAGGGGCGTCTCGCATCGAGTTTTGCTTTCAGGTCGTCCAGGACGTCGTACATTCTATCACCCTTACAGAAAGATATAGCGGACGGCGAAAACGGCCGCCAACA
>JALGZU010000606.1 GCA_025774735.1 candidate division LCP-89 bacterium
CCTATTGGGGGAAGACGCCTGCATCGACGCGCAGATCAAACTCGCCGTCGAGAATTACAAAAAACATTTCGGTCGTGCTCCCCGGGGCATCTGGCTGCCCGAGAGCGCCTACCGGCCGTTCCGGCAGTGGAGCTCGCCGCTGGGCGTTGGAGATACTCGCCCGAGGTATGGCCTGGAAGAGTTCCTGGACCGGCACGATTTGCGCTATTTTTACGTGGATTCTCACATGATCGAGGGCGGCAAGGCGCTGGGAGTTTATCTGGAGCGGTTTGAAGCGCTCAAAAAATATCACGACGCGTTCTCAAAGGGGACGACAGATGTCTCCCCGGATTTCAAACGCAATCCATATCAGTGTTACATGGTTCGCTCCCGGGAGGAATTTCAGGGCCAGGTTTACGCCTTTATACGCGATCCGAGGACGGGTTTGCAGGTATGGTCAGGAGAACACGGCTATCCAGGCGATGGTGAGTACCTCGATTTTCACAAGAAGCATTTTCCGGGAGGACACCGTTATTGGAGGGTGACCGGCGCCGATGTTGATATGGGTAACAAGTTGCTTTACGCTCCAGACGCGGTGCAGCGCCGAATAGATGAAAATGCCGGCCACTTCAAAGAGATGGTGCGGCAGATTCTGCAGAATGAGGGCCGTGAAGCCGAGGGAATGCCTCTGATCTGCGCTCCCTATGACACCGAACTGTTCGGCCACTGGTGGTATGAGGGCCCCCAATGGATGTACAAGGTTCTGAAATGGATCGATTCAGATCCGGAGCTGACCATGGTGACGAGCAGCGAATACCTCGACCAGTTGGAATCGTGCCGTGTCGTATCCCTGCCAGAAGGATCCTGGGGTGAAGGGGGTTATCACCACATCTGGTTCAACGAAGACACAACGTGGAGCTGGGAATTAATCTATCCGGCGGAGAAAAAGATGGTCGAAGCGGCCCGAAAATGGGCGGATCATCAGGACCAGCGAGTCCGGGATGTGCTCTCGCAATTGGCCAGGGAACTCCTTCTGCTGGAAAGTTCCGACTGGCAATTCCTGATCTCGACCTTCAGTGCCCGGGATTACGCCGAAACCAGGCTGGTAAAACATCATCTGGACTTCGAAAAACTTTACACGATACTCGAGACCCTGACCAGGGGTGATGAACCCAGTGCAGAAGACTGGGATAGTTACCAAACAATTTGCACTCGAGATGCATTATTCTCTGAGGTTGATCCCCGGTGGTGGGATGGACGGGATGCACCTGGTGCAGCATAGAAAGTAAACAACGGATAACAATCGAGAATATCGGGAGGATAGATGCCTGAATTACGTCACGATCCTATTCAGAGACGTTGGGTTATAATCGCCACAGAGCGGGGGAGACGCCCTTCAGATTTCGCCAAACTCGAGCCGGAACAATCTGGAGGATTCTGCCCATTTTGCGAGGGGAACGAAGAGAAAACGCCGCCGGAAGTCATGGTTTTACCCAACTCAGAGCGCACACCGAACACCCCCGGCTGGGATATACGCGTCGTCCCCAATAAGTTTCCCGCCCTGCGCATCGAAGGCGAGTTAGACCGCTCCGGCATGGGGATCTACGACAAGATGAATGGCATTGGCGCTCATGAAGTCGTCATAGAAAGCACCTCCCACGATTTGGATTTGGCAGATCAACCACTGGATCATTTCCAGCAAATCATGACGGTTTACCAGGACCGGCTCAAGGATCTGAAGAAAGACCTGCGCTTTCGCTATGTACTGATCTTCAAGAATCAGGGCGTAACGGCCGGAGCATCCCTATCGCATCCGCACACGCAGATCATAGCCACCCCGGTCACGCCCAGAACCGTCTCCATGGAACTGGATTCGGCCAAAAAGCATTACGACCTAAAAGAGCGCTGCCTTTTCTGTGACATCATCCAACAAGAGCTTGAAAGCGGTGAACGTGTCATCACTGAAGTGGACGGCATGGTGGCCATCGCCCCGTTTGCAGCACGCTTCCCCTTCGAGATCTTTATCGCTCCCGTCAAGCATTCACACGATTTCGCCGAAGCCTCGGAGAGCGATCTGATGGGTCTCTCGAAGTGTTTAAAGGATGCCCTGACACGCTTGAAGATCGCCCTCGACGATCCCCCTTATAATTTCATGCTGCATACGTCCCCGAATACAAAATCACA
>JALGZU010000607.1 GCA_025774735.1 candidate division LCP-89 bacterium
GCTTTCGGAGATGCTGGCGGTGGCCGCCCGGGAAGGTGAGATCATCGAGTACGCAAAGGCGAAAGGCGCTGCCGGAATCACACTGTCGGGAATTTGTTGCACAGCTAACGAAATCCTGATGCGCCAGGGGTACCCCGTGGCGGGCAATTTCCTGCAGCAGGAACTGGCGATTTCCACCGGAGCGGTGGACAGCATGGTAGTGGACGTGCAGTGCGTCATGCCCGGACTGACGGAGATGGCGGGACACTTCCACACGCACCTGGTCACCACATCGGACAAAGCTCGCATGCCTGGCGTCGATCACGTCCAGTTTGAAGAGAAGAAAGCGCTGGATTGCGCCCGCAGTATTCTTAAGGACGCGGCGGACCGGTTCACTCAGCGTGATGCCGGTCGGATTGACATCCCGCCGGAAAGCATGGACCTGGTGGCTGGATTCACCGCGGAAAACACCTTCCATCACCTGGGCGGGACCTTCCGGGGGACCTACCGCCCCTTAAACGACGCCATCATGTCGGGACGGCTGCGGGGAGTCGTGGGCGTGGTGGGCTGCAACAACGTCCGCATCAGCCACGACAACAACCATAAGGTGATGGTCGAAGAACTCCTTAAAAACGACGTTCTGGTCGTGCAGACGGGCTGTTCGGCTTTAGCCTGCGCCAAGGCGGGCTGGCTACGTCCGGAAGCAGCCAAAGAAATAGCGGGCAAGGGCTTGCAGGAGATCTGCGAGGCGGTGGGTATCCCTCCGGTTCTGCACATGGGCGCCTGCGTGGACAATTCCCGCATCCTGATTGCCTGCTGCGAAATGATCCGCGAGGGCGGCATCGGCGAGGACATTTCGCAGCTGCCCGTCGCCGCGGCGGCTCCCGAAGCCATGTCTGAGAAGGCCGTGGCCATCGGTCTCTACGCTGTAGCGTCGGGCATCACCACCTTCTACACTCCGGCGCCGCGCGTGCTGGGCAGTCCCGCGGTTCTGGATTACCTCACCGGCGGTATGGAGAAGGATTTCGGCGCTCACTGGGTCTTCGAAGATGACCCGATCAAATCCGCCCAGGGGATTATCAAGCACCTGGATAAAAAGCGCAAAGCGCTGAAGCTCGATCCGATGATGTACAGCTCCAAAATGGCGAGGTCAGCCTGATGCCGAAGACGCGCAAGATATTCGCCATCTCCAGGTTATGCACCGGCTGCCGCACCTGCGAGATCGCCTGTGCGGTGGCGCATTCGAAATCCGGGACCGTATACGAGGCAATTACCGAGGTGCCCCTGCCCCGTTACCGAATCGACGTCCAGTTCGGGGGGGACACCATCCTGCCCCTGAACTGCCGGCAGTGCCAGGAACCGGACTGCCTCTTCGCCTGCAAAGCGGGAGCCGTCAGCAGGGACATCAAGAACGGCCAAGTAAACGTTGACCTCGAGAAATGCGTCGGCTGCTGGATGTGCGTCATGGTCTGTCCGTTCGGGGCGGTAATCCCGGATGAAGATCGGGGCAAAGCCGCTAAGTGCGATCTCTGCGAAGGGTGTGCCGACGGTCCGGCCTGTGTCCCCGCGTGCCCCACGGGAGCCCTGGTTTATGGAACCATGGATGATGTTGAAGACTATATCAAGCAATTGAAAAAGCGAGACATCAGCGTAAAATCTGCCTAAAACTACTTATTTTAAGAAACAATTATGCGCTACGTAATCATCGGCAATTCCGCGGCGGGCATCGGAGCGGCGGAGGCGATACGGGAGACAGACCCAAAGGGCGAACTGCTCATCATCTCGGATGAACCGGAGGCGACCTACAGCCGTGCCCTGATCTCCTACGAACTGGCGGGTTGGATCGGCAAGGGCCGGCTCCAGCTCAGGCCGCCGGAATTCTACGAGCAGTTCAATATTCAGACCCTACTGGGCAAACGTGCCGTCTGCTTGGATGCGAAAAAGCATGAAGTGCATCTCGATGGCGGTGAACGCGTTCCCTACGATAGGCTGCTGCTCGCCGTGGGGGGATCACCCCAGAAGACAGGCGTCAAGGGTGAAGATAAAGAGGGCATCTTCGGTTTCCGCACTCACGCCGACCTAGTGAACATCACCCGGACGGCCAAGAAGTCCAAGGCCGGAGTGGTGCTGGGAGGCGGCTGTGTGGGCCTGCAGGCAGCTTCAGGCTTGCACCACCACAAGG
>JALGZU010000608.1 GCA_025774735.1 candidate division LCP-89 bacterium
CTGTAACTCAGACCGAAGTAGAGTCCCCCGGACATCTTGAATCCCTTGGCCAGGGTGTAGCGATTATATAGCTCTATCTCATTGTCGATAAATTCGCCGGCAAAGCCGAGGCTGCCCAACTTCACCAGGATTCCAAGATCTCCACTGATAGTAGCGTCATCGTAGGAATGGAGCAGAAATGTTTCGGTTCCGGGTCTGAATCCCAGCCAGGCGGGATTACTCAGAGTGGATAATGCATTGTCAGTGACCGCCGCAGAGTGTGATGGCAGAGCCAGACCCTGGGCATGAGCGGCCGTGGTCAGCAGAGCTATGAACAAAATGGAAAACACATTCTTCACGTTATCCTCCAAAATAGGTCGTAATGCAATTCAGTAAAGCCGTTTTCTTTTATTCAGGTATTCCATCAGGGCAAGATCATACGGCTGCCGGGTCTCGAAGAGGGCGTAATCTACCCCGTTCTCACGACAGCCGGACTTGAGAGTGTCCAGGAAGCGCAGCATCTCTTTTTGATAGGCGTCCCGCAGATGCCATGGCTGGGAGACGATCCGCTCGTCGGTCTCGAGATCTCGGAAGCGGGCGTCTCGTCCGAATGCGAAGCTCATCTCCAGGGGATCGAGAACCTGCAGCACGATCACTTCATGGCCATCGTAGCGGAAGTGCTTCAATCCTGAGATGATCTTCTCAGGATCATCCAGCAAATCGGAAATCAAAATGATCAGACCTCTCCGCTTCATCCTCTCCGCCACGCGATGCAAAGCTTCCGATATGCCGGTAATCCCTGCCGGTTCAGTTCTATTGAGTTCCTTCAGCAGAACGGTCAGGTAGCTGCGCACCGATCTCGGCGGCACCAGTTTTCGAAGCTCAGCATCGAAGAGGGCCAATCCGACGGCATCTCGCTGTTCAATCATCAGGTGCGCCAGGGCAGCGCTCAACTGGACGCCGTAAAGGAGTTTCGTTATACCTGTTGAACTGAAAGCCATTGAAGCGGATCTATCCAGTAAAATGTATCCTTTTAAGTTGGTCTCTTCCTCGTAGCGCTTGATGACGTAGCGGTCGGTGCGGCCGTAAACTCTCCAATCGATGTGCCGGATCGAGTCGCCGGGCATATAGGGACGGTGTTCTGCGAACTCGACGGAGAAGCCGTGATAAGGGCTCTGGTGGAGACCGGTGATGAATCCTTCCACCACGCGCCGCGCCAGAAGTTGCAGATTAGATAGGCGGGCGAGGGATTGTGGGGAAAGCAGTGTTTTATCTTCAGGCAAGGGACTGCATTTATTTCTTAAGACGATTACGTTTCACTGTCTAAAAGTTTCTCAACGATCTGGGCGGCGCCGATTCCCTCCGCTTCTGCATTGAAACTCAGGACTAGTCGGTGTCGCAGGACGTGCAGTGAAACCGAACGGACATCATCCACATCCGGAGTGGGCCGTCCATCCAGTACGGAGCGCGCCTTGGCACCAAGGATCAGGTATTGACCGGCTCGCGGTCCAGCTCCCCAACGGATCCAGTCGCGGATGAACTTGGGGGCATCCGGATCCCCTGGTCGGGTTTTCCGAGCCAGCGAAACAGCGTATTCAACCACATGGTCCGAAACCGGCACCCGGCGTATCAGATCCTGAAGATCAATGATTTCCGCGCCGTTCAAAACAGGAGTAAGCTCCTCTGGGGTGCTGCTCGTGGTCGTCTTCACGATAGCCAGTTCCTCCTTTTCGGATGGATAATCCACCCAGAGGCTGAACATGAAACGATCCAATTGGGCTTCAGGCAAGGGGTAGGTGCCCTCTTGTTCGATGGGATTCTGGGTCGCCAACACGAAGAATGGTTCCTGCAACGTGTGAGTCGTTCCCCCGGCGGATACCTGGTGCTCCTGCATCGCCTGCAGCAGAGCGGCCTGCGTTTTCGGGGGAGTGCGGTTGATCTCATCCGCCAGCACGATATTGGCGAAAACGGGACCGCGCACGAACTTGAATTCTTTATGCCCGGTTGAACGGTCTTCCTCGATGATTTCTGTCCCCGTGATGTCGGTGGGCATCAGGTCCGGTGTGAACTGGATGCGCGAAAATGAGAGTTCCAACGCTCTCGCCAGCGTACTGATCATCAAAGTCTTCGCCAGTCCCGGCACCCCGATCAGGAGGCAGTGTCCCCGCGACAACAGGCT
>JALGZU010000609.1 GCA_025774735.1 candidate division LCP-89 bacterium
CGTCCAGCAGCCCGAGGCCACCAGCCCCGCCACAATCCTGCCCGCCTCCGCCTGGGCCCGGCTCCGCCGCTCCCCACCGTCCCCGTCCGCCTCTCGCGACTCCTCCCAGACCACAACCGAATCATATTCGATACTATGCCGGTCTGCGGTCCATACTGGAAGGTAAGAGAACTGTCGGTGTCAGTCAGAATCACCTGAAAGTAGTGAGATCCTACCTCGGCCCACGCCGGGATATCGATGAATGAAACGATCGCACTATCCACGTTGTTCGTCCAGCGATAAACGCTGCCTTGCCCAGACTGTCCAGGGTACCAGTCGGCAATGTAGACGGCGACGAAGTCGTTGGGCACGGAAGCCAGGGGAATCGTGGCAGGAAACGTTTGCGAGATGTTTGCGGGTGACCCGAATTTCAAGTAGCCGTTGGACCCGATGTAGTATTGGGTGACGTCATACCAGTAATAGTGGAAAGGGAATCCGAAATTGAAAGGTCCCACCCAGTTATCATCGCCCAATCCGGTGACCAGCGTACCTGTGCCGGTGATGTCAATCCAGTTCACTAATGGCCCGCCCGGTTCATCCGAATCGATCCAGGTGTACCCGTAATCATCCGGTCCACCGGTGGCGTCGATTCCCGGCGTCGTAACCGCCCCCCAGTCGCCCAGGGGAACGTTCGCAGACACCAGGCCCGCGCATACCAACAGTGCCAACAAAGCGATTGATACTCTTCTCATGTCAAGCCTCCTCTATTTAACCCTTAAGTGTGTCATAAAAAATCCTGGAGGGCTGCATTCCCCCCCAGGATGTTATGGTCAAATATGATCCGGGCAATTCAGAGCGAGCTGTGGTAACCTTGAATATAAGGTATTTTTTTTGAAAAAGCAAGAGGTTTTTTGCAGCGGAGCATTTTTTTAGCCTCAAATCAAGCTCGCTGAAATCGGCTTGAATCCGCTTTTACAAGAAAGCGCACTCCCCGGCTTGGTGAGAGTGCGCTTCTTCGTTGACGATTCGATAGTTGGATCTATTTCTCGTTCGACTGCGCGTCCACGACGGCGATGGAGGCGATGTTGACGATGTCATCCACGCTGCAGCCGCGCTGCAACACGTGCACCGACTTACCCACTCCCATCAGAATCGGTCCAATCATGGCGGCGCCACCCAGCTTGCCGACCAGCTTGTAGGCGATGTTGCCGGCCTGCATGTCCGGGAAAATCAGGATGTTGGCAGTTCCCTTCAGCTCGCAGAAGGGGAAAATTTCATCGATAACGTTGCGATCCACGGCCGTATCGGCCTGCATCTCGCCGTCAACGTTCAGGTCGGGACGGCGCTGCTTCACGATCTCTACGGCCTTGCGAACCCGGTCCGCATCGGGGTGTTTCACACTGCCGAAGTTCGAAAACGAGAGCATGGCGATGCGCGGCTCGATGTCGAGCGATTTGGCAACTTCAGCAGCACTGATGGCAATTTCGGCGAGGTCTTCTGGACTGTTGTGGTTTACGTTGACGGTGGTATCGGCGAAAAAGATCACCTCTTTGGGAAACACCATCATGTAAAGCCCACTACAGAGCCGGGTGCCCTCTTTGGTCTTGACGATCTGTAGAGCCGGACGAATGGTCTCGGGGTAGTTCTGGGTTAGACCGGCGACCAAGCAGTCGGCGTCTCCCTTGTGTACCATCATCGTGCCGAAGTAATTACGCTGGCTCAGGAATTTATACGCATTGCCTTTGGTGATGCCGTGACGCTGCCGCAGCTGAATGAACTCATCGATATAGGAATCGAGTTTAGGGTAATTCCAGTTGTCGACGATTTCGGCGCCCTTCAGTTCCAATCCCAGGGTCTTGATGCGTTTTTTAATCTCATCAGTCGGACCGAGGAGTATTGGTGTGCCGATACCTTCATCGAGGATGATCTGAGCGGCTCGCAAAATTTTGTCTTCATTCCCCTCCGGAAAGACGATTTTCTTCGGTTCGGCCTGCGCCTTATTGATGATCTTGCGCATGATAGTATGCGAGGGGCCGAAGTGGGCCTCCAAGGTTTCGTTGTACTTGTCGAAATCCTTGATCGGATGAATGGCGACGCCTGTCTCCATAGCCGCTTTGGCCACGGCCGGTGCCTCCCACAGAAGCACGCGGGGATCGAATGGTTTGGGGATAATGTATTC
>JALGZU010000610.1 GCA_025774735.1 candidate division LCP-89 bacterium
TAAACCAGGACCGCGTGCTTATTTTACACTACGTCCCGTCAAAAGAAAAGATAGGAGACTGTCAGATTTCGAATCCTATGGCGTAGGAAACCAGGGCATTAATTAGCTCTTTATCGTCTTTTTCTCTGGCCCAGGTCGCTATCTTCCGGATATTCAGAACACTCATATTCCGTTGCCCGGCAATATACCGGAATAGTGTCGGCGTTTTCATACCAATTTCTCTTGCGAGATCATCATATGGTATGCCGTTGCGTCGTTGATCCATCATTTCGGACAGTTCGTTCATAGTCATTAGCTCTCAGACCTCCTTAAAACACTTTCATTAATCATACATCAATTCGCGCGTTTTGTCAATACCGGGTGTAAAACCAAAAAAAAGCTACGCTCGGTATTGACAAGGTGAAAGAGGTGTGGTATAATTTAAAGGAATTAAATAAATTGTACAGTATCAAACATCTACTGGTCCAGCTGGGTCACAAGGAGAAAACGATGTGTGAAGAGTGTGAAAAAAGGCAAATTGATATGTTAGAAGATCGAGTCGGGCAGGTAAACTGGATCCGGCAAATTGCTGGCGACTTGAAAAGCACCAATAATGAGGGAACGGGGCGCGAAATAGTGGAATATTGGTTAGAGCAATGCACGGAGCAGGGGGATCCTCCCCCTGAGTGGTTTGACAACCACGATAAGAATTTCTTAATCGACCTTGTCAGCGAGTAAAGGGGAAAACGATGCCGGAAACCATAAATAAATTCGATATTACCTCTCAGTACGGGCTGGTCGATTTCCACGCCTGGCAGGACGATGAAGGCTGGTGGTCCTGCCGGACGGGGGAGTACCGTGGGATTAGCTCGGAGAGTGACGATTTAGGACCCTTCGCCACGCGTCAGGAAGCACTTGACGAGCAGCAGGATGATTTTGACGCGTGGAGATCTGCAGAATAATCAAACACGGCGGTTACGGTATACCGTAACCGCCGTAGCATCATTTTTTAGGAGTATGACCACGAGGAGAAAATTATGAGTTCAACTTTACCAGAGAAAATGTTTAATGGTCACCCTTCCACCCGACCCGAAGTCGGCGACTACTGTCACGCGTGCGGCGCCGAAATCGCCGACGATGTGATCGAATTCGCCATTTTTCATTCGGAGGTTTATTTTATTTGTGAATTTTGCCGGTTAAATGTGGATGAACCGATCCCGTTCGTCGTGAGCGAGTGCGCCGAAGACATCGCATCTGCCCAATCCGGCGTTACGTTGATCATCGACGGGCAGCCTCTGCCCGTTGATCTTAGTTACCATGACGCCGCCCATTTGCAGAGAATTTTTTGGGGCGCGTCTCCCGATACGGACGTGCAGATCGAGTGGAATGACGTAGTCACATTATTCAGGGAATAAAAAATCCCCGGCGACCACTACCAAGTTACGCCGGGGACCCAAAAACATACCCTCACAAGAGGGTTTAATTAATAAGGAGTATATCAGATATGACGGCATATAGTCAAATCGCAAATCGCCGGAAACGGCGGAACTTTAACAAGAAAGATGGCGACCGCCGCCCGCCTCGCCTGGACTTCGAGTCCCACGGATTCGAGCGGATAGACTGGAACGCTTACGACTATACCTGGGCAGGCGATTTTCCAGTCTTTCGTTTGTCTCCAGGGGCTACCTTGAATGGAAGAAAGTTGGGGCTAATAGCCAGATGTGAGGGAATAGAAATCTTATTCCCTTATGGGGCTGAGCCGGCTTTCATTAAAAGCCGGCTAGATGATGAAATCTTGCAGATCATGCGCCACGACGCGGAGCTGGTCGAGGCCGAATTCGACATCGACCAATATATGGCTGATGAATTGGATCGGCCCTTGTGGTATCATTCCCCGGCCATCGACAAGCTGATGGATGAAAATGGCCTGTCCCGCGAGGAAGCCGCGGACATGTTCAAGGAGAGAGATTGATGATAGTAACACTCGAACAATTAAAGAGGGCGGGCGCTTGCGACGATGCCCTGAAGGCATTCGAGGCGGCCTGCGGAAAACAAACGGCTAGTATAGAGTGGACCCAAGCCGCCCAAGGGTGGCTTCTTGCCGACAGAGTATGGCGCCAATGGCTGGGAGGGGGATGGAATAACGGGATTCTTCCAATGTGGTCAATGATCAGGGCC
>JALGZU010000611.1 GCA_025774735.1 candidate division LCP-89 bacterium
GCGCCAGGACACCCTGTTAGTTTTAACGGACGATCCCACGGATCGTGAGCGCTACCAACTCGCCAAACAGTTCGGATTCCGCTACGTTGAACTGGCCTACGCTCGCCAGGAAATATTACAGCAGTGGATCCAGACCATATACCCCACTACCAATGAGTTTCTTCAGATCATCGAAGACGCATCGGGGGCAGTTGAAACGATCGATGATGGAGGGGGTGACGATGGCATCGATGAGGAAGCGCTTGATCAGGAGATCAACCAGTCACTTTTAACCAATTTGATAGAAGGGTGCCTGGTGGAAGCTGTCCGGCGGGGGACTTCCGATGTTCACGTTATCCCCGGTGAACACAACAAGACCGATTTTCTCTTTCGCATTGACGGGAAATTGCAGAACTGGCATACTCAGGAATTCATCAAGCCGGAAGCCATCGCAGCGGTTGTGAAGGACCGCTCCCGTAACGTGGACCGTTTCGAGCGCGAAACGGCGCAGGACGGCTTCATTCAGCGTACTATCGATGGACACTTGATCCGTTTCCGCGTTTCCATCGTCCCGATCGTGGCTGCTGAATACCGGCGCAAACTCGAGTCGGTTGTTATTCGTGTGCTGGACGACCGAAAGGTTATCACCGACCTCGAGAAACTGGGACTTCAGGATCAATCGAAGAGTGATTTCGAGAAGGCAATCAACCAGCCGCAAGGCATGGTTATCTTGACGGGGCCAACGGGTTGTGGTAAGTCGACGACACTGATTGCAGCGCTCCACCAGGTGATTAACCCGCAGGTGAACGTACTGACGGTCGAAGATCCTGTGGAATATATGATTCATGGTGCCCGCCAGTTGAAGATCGGATATAACCTGGACTTTGAAGGCGCCATCCGGGCGATCCTGCGGCACGACCCGGACATCGTTATGGTGGGTGAGATGCGCGACAAGGCGACGGCCGATATCGCCATCAAGCTGGCGAACACGGGGCACCTGACCTTTTCGACGCTGCACACGAACGACGCGCCCGCCGCCGTATCCCGGTTGTTCAAGATGGGAGTGGAGCCGTTCTTGATCGCCTACGCAATTAATATAATCGTCGCCCAGAGGCTGGTCCGCACCCTCTGCCCGGAATGTAAGCAGGAGGATTCATCTCTGGACCATGAGGTACCAAAGAACCTCGGTTTTACAGAAGAGGAGATTGCTAATACTACTTTTTATAAGGCTGTTGGCTGTGATGCCTGCAACAGGGGATACTCAGGTCGGGCCGCGATTCATGAAACTCTGTTTTTCACCAAAGAAATTCGCCGACTCATCCTGGAAGCGGGCGATGAAGTGAATGAAGATGCCCTCCGCAAAGAGTCAGCAAAAAGCGGCAGTTTGACCTTGCGGGCATCCGGACGGGAACGGATTAAAAGCGGCGTCACCAACTGCGAAGAAATTGGCTTCGCTACAGCGGAAGATTAAGTCATCCCAGCACGACAAGCATGAGGTGCAATCATGGGTAATACAGGACAAACACTACTGGTCTTGGGCTCGCTAGTGCTCTTCAGCCTGGTCCTACCCTCACTGAACCAAACAATTCTCTACAATGATAGAACCTTGGTGGCTACCAACGCCGAAATGACGGCCATCTCACTGGCACAGAAATTCCTGGCCGAGGCGGGCACGAAGGCGTTTGACACCGCCTGTGTAGGCGCAGAGCCGACACTCACCAGCCAACTGACTTCGCCGGGTTCTCTGGGACCTGGGATGGGAGAAATTTATCCAAACTTCAACGATCTGGATGATTTCGACGGTTTGTCGATTGCGGATTCCACCACGTTCCCGTCGGTGCCTTTCAACATCACCGCGGTAGTGGATTACGTGCTCCCAGCTAGTCCAACGACTGTCGCCGGCACCCAGCAATGGACAAAGAGAATGCAGGTTACTGTCACCAGCCCCTGGCTGATCAACCCGGCCTCTGGGACCAATGTAACAATCACCATGGAGCAGGTTTACTCCTATTATAACTAAGCCGGGTATACGACGTTCGTATGGAACCATATATGCGCGAGAAGATCCTAGTCGTAGATGATGATAAAGATATCCGTGAGGTCTGCTTAAACGCCCTGGCGGCAGAGGACTATCAGGTGATGACCTCCGCCGATGGCTCCGAAGCGTGTGAACTG
>JALGZU010000612.1 GCA_025774735.1 candidate division LCP-89 bacterium
ACTGCTACAGCAAGGGTGGGTCGCTACTCAGACTGTTCGGCCATCGCGGCAGTGCATTCGGCGAATTGAGCTTCCCCATCGCCGTTTCCGTTGACGGGCGGGGGAATATGCTGGTTCTGGACAAGAACCGTCACACGATCGTGGGATTCACTCCCGAGGGCAGAGTCCTGGGGGAATTCGGCGGTCGGGGAGTGGGTTCGGGCTGGTTTTGCTATCCGAATTCCATGCTGGTCGATTCTCGCGACCGCATCTGGGTGAGCCAGGTATTCAACAACCGGGTGCAGGTCTTGAACGTTACCGATGAATGAGACAATAAATCCAACGAAAAGAGATGAAGCCATTTGAGAAAAAACAGGAAAGGAGGGCAGATTACAAATTGTACGCTGACGAGACCGGGGAGATACGAAAGGCTGTGGAGGAAAACGTTAAAATCCAATTACAGAGGAAAAGACAAAAATGAGAAAAGCACTACTGATTGGTTTACTGTCCGTGTGTGTACCCTTGCTTTTCGTCGGCACCGCTCTGGCTTTCCACGATGCGGGCGTGGCGCACTGCAACGGCTGCCATACGATGCATAACAGCGAAGACGGAGCCCTCGTGGATCCGGACAGCCCCAACGGCAACGCCTGGTTGCTGAAAGATGAGACCCCCAGCGACGTGTGCCTGAACTGTCATGCCACCGGCCTGGGAGCAGTCTTCGCCGTTGACGAGCTCAATCCGTCCCCGGAAAAGGGCGGCGGTAACTTTATCTTCCTGCTGGAAGACAACATCAACGACGGCCACAACGGCGCCCTCAACCCGATTGTCGGTGATGCAGCGGGTCACAACCTGGACGCTCCCGGCCACGGCCTGGCTTCCGACGCGACGCTGACCAGTTCCCCCGGCGGTACTTTCCCGGCGGGCTCACTGGGCTGCAGCAGCTGTCACGATCCGCATGGAAACGACGACTTCCGTCTGCTCCATGGTGTCGGTTCGGTTCAGGACGGTCTTTACACCTTCAACAACGCTGCGCCGACCGCTGAAGGTCTTTCGATCTTCTTCGGCAGTGAAAGCAACAGCAACCACACTGCCTACCAGGGCGGCATGTCCGCCTGGTGCGGCAACTGCCACGGCGACTTCCACAACAACAACACCCAGTTGATTCACCCCTCCGGTTCAGCTATCGGCGGTTCCATAGCCAGCACATATAACCTGTACAACGGAACCGAGGATCAGACCGGCGGCGATCCGCTGACGGCTTACCTAGCTGCAGTCGCGTTCGAGGATGCCGCGAACACAACATCCTCGACGGCCGGCCCGAGCGCCTCTTCACAGGTTTCCTGTGTGACCTGTCACCGCGCCCATGCCACGTCCGGTCCGAACGCGGGCCGCTGGGACTTCAACGTTACCCTGCTGGAAGAGGACGGTGCGGAGTCGGGTTCCTATGCGATTCCGGATCCCTACGCTTCGGCTAATCAGCGTTCGCTGTGTAACAAGTGCCACAACAAAGACGAGGACGATCACATCGTCACCCCGTAACCTTTTGCGGGAACAACTGAATCGTCATTCAGTCTAATTAGTAGACACACAGAAACAAGCCGGTGCCAGGATGTGTCAGGCACCGGCTTGTTTCCTTATGATACCAGTATTTAAGGATTTGTGGGCCCTTCATCAAGCGAGGTTAAGAGAGCGAACCCATGAGGTTATTGATCACGATCCTGTTTTTCATCGGCGGGGCATTTTTTCAAGCTCAGGCTGCAGGCACATCTACCGGGCGGATCATCATCTATCTGGAGAAGACACCTCAGCTCGGTGCATCCTTCACAGTACGGTTCGACGCCATCGAATTGGCAGGAGAGTATTCCCGCTTGAATCTGGCTCCGATTGTCCATACGGTTAACGGTGGTGTATTATCCCAACGTCAAATACTCTTGGGTGAGAGCAACGCCGAGGCGGGGCGCTATGGACGCCTGATCCTGCGTGTACAAGCCCAGATGGATGTGCGGAATCCGGCGGATTCGTCCGGGAAGGCGCAATTCTCCGGTGAACTCGAGGTTCCCCTCGAGATTGATGTCTTCAGGGGTGCGGCGGAGACGATATTTCTCCAGATCTCCACGAATCCGGTGGCCTACGACTCCCTGATCCTGAGCGCCCGAGCGATCGAGAAGACGGT
>JALGZU010000613.1 GCA_025774735.1 candidate division LCP-89 bacterium
CGGCAGTTTCTCCAGAACTGTTTCCCTTTGCCGGGCTTTTCTATCTCTAAATATAAAATACCAATTCGATAAAGTCAAGAGCTCGATGATAAATTTAGTACAGTGCGCCATCGGACTCAAGGATTATCTCAATCATAAATATTAATGAGGTTGTGACATGATAGCCTCCATACCCAACTCCCTGACGACCCTGCTGGCGGATATTCTCATGAATGATCCGAACTGGCAAACCTTCCTCTATTTCCTCATCCGTGAGTTCAACTTCGTCGAGTCCACCTTCCGGCAAGCCCTCAATGGCTCACGTCCGGGCTACGATGTCAAGGTCGGTCAACTACCCGCCATCTTCGCCGGGGCGAACGAGTTGAAGATCGATCTCGAAGAGTTCTTCTCCGCCATTGAATCACTTCGCTCCCCGGTGGACGTCGCGGACATCTCCTTTGAAGAAGCACTCTGTGACTGTATGGTGGGGCAGGGGAAGCTCGGCAAGATGAAGGTCAACCTAGACCGGGGCGACGCTTCCATCCAGGAGATCCGATCTGTTATAAAATACGCAAACGACCTTGAGGTGGTTTGTAAAATCCTGAAAAAGATAGCGGCAGAAAGCATCAATAAATCGGTTGAAACCGAGGAGGTATTATGAAACTCAAGGGGCTATTAGTTGTCTCGCTGGCGTTCTTGCTTGGCGGTTTTTGTATGCTGATCCTGACGGCGGATCTGGACAATTTGGACTCCCCCAGGTTGACCGTGAGGCCAGCATTCGCAGACGATGACAAATACTTCACGGACTGGCTCCACGACTTCGCCCTCAGCGACAGTTGCAGCGCAGAAACAGCCCTGGCACTCGCCCATATGAAGGCGCAGATGATCGAGGACGAAGTCGATCTCGTCCTACCGGCTGCTGCGGCGGTCTGGCTGTGGAAGTGGATCTGGGGAGATTAACCAAACGGGCGGCGTGGCGCGATAGCGTGTCCGGCGTAAAGCAACAGGACGGGGAAGTTGCTGAAAGACCTAACCCCTGCGCCGTCCGCCAATTTAAGGAGGAATAAGCGTGAGTGACGAGAAAACTCCCGAATATGGGGTATGGAGAAATATGCGGCAACGCTGCAATAATCCAAAGCATTACAAATACATAGCTTATGGTGGTAGGGGTATAATGGTCTGTGAAAGATGGGGTTCTTTCGAGAATTTCATAAAGGATATGGGGCGGAGGCCATCCAAGAATCATAGTATTGATCGGATAAACAATGACGGGAACTATGAACCAGGGAATTGCCGTTGGGCTACACAGCGTGAACAAGCGAGTAATAGAAGGGATTCAAATCTAATTGAAATTGATGGGTTTATCGCTAATCTTAGTTTTTGGGCTAGGGCTTCTGGTGTTAGTCGCATTACAATATTTTGTAGATTGAAGCGCGGTTGGCATCCCAAAAGGGCTGTTTTTACACCGGGGAGGGGAGGTCTTTGAAATGGGACGGTGCGATAACTATCGGATGCCGTGCTCCCACGGAGCTGGGTTGCTGGGTTTGGAATTTAGCCACCGTCCCTTCAATTTAACGGAGTAACCATGTCAGATAGATGCTCAAAGTGCGGAGGAGTAGATTATCCCGCCATATCAGATATTACGGGCTGGACAAGGTGGATTCGAAAGCATCTATTCAGGGATCCAAAAGAACGCGGTAAATTTTCAGAGGCTACCTTCACTCGAAATATCCTTCCGCACGTCAGATATACAAAAGTCGGTAGCCGCAAGATGATAACCGGAAATGAAATCCATAGGTTTCTCAATGAAAACGCCATCGAACCAGGAGGAATGTAATATGAACGCCGTAATGGAGAGCCAGATTGAGCCAATGGTCGGGCATTGGTATATTGACAAGTTTTTAGGTTTACCGCATGTCGTGGATTTTTACAACCATTATCCCGACCCGGACCAGCAGGATCTATCACGGGTCAGGATCACGGTATATTTCAAGGACGAAGAGAAGCGGACACATGAGATGAACATTGATAATTGGAGAGCCTTCGTCGATCACGAAATAGACAAACCAGGAGATTTGAAATGACACTCTGGATCATCGCCGGGCTGTTGTTTGCGGTTCTCGTGTACCTGATCTGGCCGAGGAAGAAGGTGGAAAAGGAGGAGGCGCC
>JALGZU010000614.1 GCA_025774735.1 candidate division LCP-89 bacterium
GATAAACCGGCTCGAGAGAAGACCTCGAGGGTGCTGAGGTCTCGCATCAACCGACCCGACAACGAGGGCGTTTGATGAGACGGTTCAAATCAGCTGTACAAGTGTAGCAATTCCTGACGTTTCACGGTCTGGTGCAGAACCTTTTCAGGCCGGGAGCGCGTCTACTGGGTGCATTGCATTACCGGTTGATGCGTGACCGGTCGTTCTACGAATGAAGTGCGGCCACGGCCGCGTGATGGATGCCCACATTCACAGGTCGAGTGACTCGCCGGAGCCGTCAAGTTGCCAATTCCCGCTAAAGCAGCAATGCCACAGACAGCGAGACAAAGGAGAAAAAGGTGGACATGACGATCGCTGCGGAGGCCAGCTCGGTATCGCTGTTGAGCTGGGAGGACAGCACGTAGATGGCGGTGGAGGCCGGAAGGCAGAAGAAAATCATCCCTGTTCTGAAGGGCAGGCCGGTGACTCCCGCCAGGTGGAACACGACATAGCCGAGCACCGGCAGGATGAGCAGCTTCAGCACCGCGGCCAGCAGGCTGAGCCCCAGGTATTCCCGGACACCCTTGAAAGACAGGGTCCCCCCGATCGACAGCAGGGCCAGGGGTAGGGTCACCATCGAAATGAGCTGCAGGGAATTGTCGAGGAATTGGGGAAACGAACCGAACATACGGCCGTACACGATACCGAGGATGCAGCCGATGATCAGGGGATTCGCCACCAGGGCCTTGAGCAGCAGCAGGCTGCGGTTTCTCAACCCGCCGCCATTGCCGGAAAACCAGATTAAGGTCCCCACCGCGAACACGTTGATGAATGGGATCGCTATGGCGATCAGCAAGCCGAAATAGGCGATGCCGGCTTCCCCAAGACTGTTGACGATCACGGCCACGCCGATATAGGTGTTGAAACGGTAACAGCTCTGGGAGAAAGACCCGGCCTGGTAGTTGCTGACCGGCCCCCAGAGGATGACCAGGGTACTGATCAGGAACATGAGCCCCAGGACGAGCAGTGCGCTCAGCACGAAGACTCCCTGGTCTCCCCCTCCGGCCGGTGCAATGCCGATCTTCCAGAACAGCATCATCGGGAAGAAGATATGGTAGACCAGCTTGTCTGAACGCTCCAGGAAGGCGGCGGTGGTGAGTCCCAGTCTCTTGAGGCCAAAGCCGAACACGAGCAGGGTGAGAATCGGGAACAGGGCGTTCAGGACAATCACGGTCCATTCTCCAGGCCAGAATCAGAATCAACGGCATCAGTGCAACGATATGCTCCTTCTACTTCGTCTTCCGGTATTGTCAAGTTGAGCTGCTACCTGCCAGACTTTGCCGTATTGGATCGAGGATCCTTTCCTGCCGGACGACCTCGAAAACTATGCGCGTCTTGCAGGGCTGAATCCCCAACCGGCATCCTCACGCTCCTCACCGCTGAAAGACAGCCGGCTCAGTTCCACCAGATCGGGATAATCCATTCGCGTCAACCGCCGAGACGGTCCCACGACCACCCCCCAATGCACCACGCTCTAGAACCGCCTTGCGATGCACACCACATCCACGGCCTCGTTGAATCCTGAACCCGGAACACCACCACGAAGCCGATGGAATTGAGAGATTTTCTCCACGTAGTTTTTCGCGCGCGCTCCGGAAATCATGTCGACAATGGGATCTGCGGTGCCGGGATCGACGAGACTTCCCCCGCTGCCCGTGCCTGAATTGTTCCATCCCAACCACACGGCCCGGTGTTGGGCGAAAACCCGGAAAGGAACGCACAAGGCGACAATCAAAAGGCAGAACGGCCGCAGTGCTGATACCCTCATGGGGCGACCTTCCTCTACGGTTGGCTCCGATAGGGTCGGATTGTGTCGAGCTCGACAGAGAATGATAAGACAAGGCAGAGTCATCGGAGGACTTCGTAGGATGCCCCTGGCCGTATTCTTGGACCTTCTCAGAGCGAGGTCTTCTTATGAACGCCGCTCAGGTGGCCAATACCCTAACGGCTACTCTCCATCGAGCTCCGCGCCGGAGACCGACACTCCGGCCACTCCGCTCCGTCCGCCATCACCCGCCGATCTCTCGGCATGATCTCCGGGTCCTCCGACGCCAGATACGCCAACATGGCGGTCATCACCGCGTCGTCCCGCAGATCCTCGAAGATGAT
>JALGZU010000615.1 GCA_025774735.1 candidate division LCP-89 bacterium
GTCTGGGTGATCACTCAGATGGGCGACCGGATTCCGGCAATCGTCGCCGGGAAAGATTTCGAGACCAACATTGCCCTCATCAGAGTAGAGCATGACGATTTGAAGCCGCTCCCCCTGATATCGTCGGCCGTTACTAACGGTAGCCTGGGCATCCTGCTGGGTAACACCTACTACTCGGAAGGGATGGCCTGCGGCTGGGGTATCCTCAACCAGACCTGGATAGGCGGCGGCGATTTCCTGGACGACAAGCTCCTCTCGATCCACATTGACTGGCCGGGGCTGCACAGCGGAACGCCGGTGCTGGACGTGAACGGTGACTTGATTGGCATCGCCGAAGGACACTTGGAAACCTTCGAAACTGCCTGGACAATCATCCCGGCAAAAACCATCTCCATTGTGGCGGAGAAATTGATCCTTGGCGGTTCAATCGAAAGAGGCTGGCTGGGCATTCGATCCAACCCGGTCTGCCCACGCGAGAATACCGCCCGCCTCATGAAGCAGTGGAAAGGCAAGGGAGCCGTCGTCTCCAGCCTCGTGACCGACAGCCCGGCTGACCAGGCAGGTTTCGCCGTGGGCGACGTTGTGACGGAGGTGAACGGCGAGAGGATTCTCTGCATCTCCGACTTGAGACGCATGTTGACAGCCATGACTCCCGGCACGAGAGTGGTCGTTGCGGTCAACCGGGACGGCGAGACGTTCACCGTCGAGATCGTGCTCGGGTTAGTGCCCGATGACTCACAGCGGCAGCGGCGCTGCATCCGCCGGTCGGCATGACGCTCTATTTCTGAATTTTTCAGCGGCTCATCCTGAGCCGCTTTTTTTACGCCTTTGCCTGCTCGTTTATGCAACAATCTGTTGACATAAAACGTTTAAATTCGTATATTGCCACCCGAGTGAAGTGGTCTTCTCGCTTTCATCCCGACTCACCCTGAACAACGCTTTATCCCAACTTATGGTAAATCTGGCTGTCTTTGCCTCCGGCCGTGGATCCAATTTCACCGCCATCGACGACTATATCAGCACACAATCGCTCCCGGCCCGGTACGTGCTGGTGATCAGCGACCGCCCTCAGCCGCCCGTGGCGGACATCGCGGTGGCCCGGGGGATCGACTTCGTGCATCTGAATGCGAAGGCTTTCGAGTCGCCGGACGAGTATGTCGTGCGGCTGCTGCACGAGCTGGAATCCCGTAAAGTGGACTGGATCACCCTGGCCGGCTATTTGAAATTGATTCCCGCCGATGTTGTCAAGCGCTACAAGGGGCACATCCTGAACATTCACCCGGCCCTCCTGCCCGGATTCGGAGGAAAGGGCATGTACGGCGAGCACGTCCATAAAGCCGTGATCGAATCCGGCGTTAAGGTCTCCGGAGCATCGGTGCATATCGTGGATGAAGAGTACGACACCGGGCCCATCGTCATCCAGGAGACGGTGCCGGTCCGCTTCGAAGATACCCCTGCAGAGCTGGCTGCACGGGTACTCGAGGTTGAGCACCGCATCTATCCCAGGGCGGTCGAACTGGCAGTCACCGGAAAGCTGCGCCAGCACGGCCGGCGAGTGGAAATATTATCCTGAGAATAAACGGAAAAACAGAAGAGACGATTTAAGATGAGTTCGCAGAGAGCGCTACTATCCGTATACGATAAAACCGGTATCACGGACTTTGCCCGTAAGTTAGTTGAATTGGATTTCGAGATCATTTCGACGGGAGGTACGGCCCGCGCTCTGGGGCAGGAAAACATCCCGCACCGGCAGGTCGATGAGATCACCTCATTTCCCGAAATCATGGACGGCCGCGTAAAAACCCTGCACCCCAACGTTCACGCCGGTATCCTCTATAGGCGTGACGTCGATAGCGACAAGGAACGGTTGGCAGAACTGGGCATCGGCCCCATCGATCTGGTCGCTGTTAACCTGTACCCCTTCGCCCGCACGGCTGCTGATCCCAATGCGTCCCTGAGCGACGTCCTCGAAATGATCGATATTGGCGGCCCGGCCATGTTGCGCGCCGCTGCCAAGAACTATCCCTGGGTGCTCCCGGTCTGTCAGCCCTCCAGGTATAAAGATGTCGTTCGGGCGCTCGAGGGCGGCGAAGTGGACGATGCTTTCAGGCGGGAACTGGCGGCGGAAGCGTTTAATCACACCTC
>JALGZU010000616.1 GCA_025774735.1 candidate division LCP-89 bacterium
CCAGGTCTTCGACAATGGGGCCGGTGGAGGCGCCTGGAGTACCAACTGGACGGACGGCTTGGCCTCGACTCTGGTGGCTTCCGACTCCTTCGTACCGTCCTACGGCGGTGCCGCTATCGTAACGAATCTAACCCTTGAAGCGGATGAGACCACCGGTCTGATCACCAACATCACCGACCTGGGAGGCGGGGGCATCACGGTGTATGCATCGCCGAACACGACCACACCTCCGGGAGGACTGGCGGCAGGTAACCTCGTGATCGATACAGACGATACCACCCATGTCACCTCGATCGTGACCTACGACTCCCTGGGAGGCGAGCACGTCCTCAACATCAACTTCACCAAGACGGCCACGACCAACCTCTGGAACTGGGAAGTCGAGGTGGATAGCCCTGCCCAGGTAATCAGCGGCAACACGGGGACGGTGACTTTTAACGATGACGGATCGCTGGAATCGTTCAATTACAACGGAGGCGTCCTGTCGTTCTCCTTCAATCCGAATAACGGCGCCGCTCCGGTCGTCAACATCGAGCTGGATGCGGGTATGGTTGGGGGTGTTGACGGCATGACCCAGTTCGCCAGCGCTACCACAACCATCGTCCAGAATCAGGACGGTTACGGCATGGGGGACCTGATCAACGTCTCTATCGACGAGAACGGCACCATCCAGGGATCGTTCACCAACGATCAGATCCTCACGCTGGCGCAGATCGTGCTGGCGGACTTCCACAACCCGCAGGGATTGCTCAAAGGAGGAGACAACTTCTACCGGATCAGCGGCAATTCAGGTGATCCGATCTACGGTCTGCCCCTGTCTAACCTGGGCTCTTCAGTCCACTCGGGATACGTTGAGATGTCCAATGTAGATATTTCCAAGCAATTCGCCGATATGATCGTGGCGCAGCGAGGCTTCCAGGCCTCGGCGCGGGTGATTACGACATCGGATCGGATGTTGGATGAACTGTTACGGATAAAGCGGATGTAGTAAGGTAGGCTGCCCGGCGGGGTTTTCCCCGCCGGGCAGGAGAGTAAGCCTATAGGTTCATGCATGATTGAATTAACAAAGCTGAACGGCTCTTCGCTGGTCGTCAACAGCGATTTGATCGAGTTCGTCGAAGTCCTTCCCGACAGCCTGATTACCCTGACAACGGGCAAGAAAATCATGGTGAAGGAAGGGATCATCGACATCGTCACCGCGGTAGTGGAATTCAGGCGGCGCATCCGCTCCGAAAACGATGCGAGTTACCGCAAGGTCGCCAACCAACCGGACGTCAGCGATGAAGCGAAACAAGCAAGAGATGAGACTGGGACATAGCAGGCTGTGCGGATCCGAGAGGATTAGGTTAGGATGACGACAGGAATACCTGGAAAGAAATCGAAGATTTAAAGTCAGATAATATCAACGTAGAGGTGTCATGCCATGATGGGCAAGCCTTTAAATATCATTGTGATCGTATTCGCCGTCGTCGGCGTCGTGTTGGCGTCGAGACTGGTGGTCCAGACCCTCTTCTTCAGTCCCGGCGATACGACGTCACAGCATGAAGTTGCCGCTGACGAGAAACAAGCGAAGGCGGATAATTCCGGTGGAGGCAGCCATGGCGGCGGAGAGGGTGAAAGTGTGGAGCCCGATGAGGGCATTTACATGATCAACAGCCTGGTCATCAATCCGGCGAGATCCGGGGGACGACGTCACCTGGTGGTGTCCCTGGGATTGGAATATCATCAGCTGCATATCAAGAATGACCTGGAAAAGTTGGAACCGCAGATACGGGATAACCTGATCACTCTGCTGGCCGGGCAGGAGATGACCGTCTTGTCGGATATCAGTTACCGGGAGAAGATCCGCAAGTCTCTGTTAAAAGCGGTTAACTACTACCTTGAGGACGGCCAGGTGGAAAAGCTCTACTTTGTGAAGTACGTCTTCCAGTAAAGAGATGGAATGAATGTGCCCGGCAATGCACCGTTACCGAACTCAAACTGCAATCTGGAAGGGTAGATGAATAAGATACTGTCACAGGAAGAGATCGAGGCGTTACTCTCCAACGTCTCGCAATCGCAAGAATTCGAACAGGATGGAGATGGGGAGTCGAAAGGCTTCCACGTCTACGATTTCAAGCATCCAGACCGGATTTCGAAGGACC
>JALGZU010000617.1 GCA_025774735.1 candidate division LCP-89 bacterium
ATCAGCTTCGCCCTGCCGGAAGATGTCAAGGTGATGCTGTCGGTCTACGACGTGAACGGCCGCCTGGTCGAGACGCTGGTGAACGGCCACCGTTCCGCCGGCGTGCACGACGTGGCGTTTGACGCATCGTCGCTTTCTTCGGGCGTGTACCTGTACCGTCTGGACGCGGGCGACTTCAACGCCACGGGCAAGATGATCCTGATGAAGTAGGTATCAGTTGATACCTACTTTCCGCCATTGGTGGTTCGTATTGTATGGACGTGTGGAGCAGAAGAGCGATCTCGGTCAGCGGGGTCGCTCTTCTTATATTGTGGCGTTGACAAGTGTATAATTATTATGAGAAATAATAAACTCTTGACTTGACGCTGTTTTTGTTGTATATTTTAGATATATGTCATTCGCTGGAAATACCTGCTGCTGAGAACGATATGAGACAGAGAACGATCATCGCGATCATGAGTGTTCTGAGTTTGGGGATAATTGCTCCCCATGCCCTGAAAGCTCAACCACCGGATACGCTCTGGACCCAGGCTTTCGGGGGAGCAGATGATGACCTCAGCACCCATGTGCAGGTGACGTCTGATGGGGGTTGCATCGTCGCCGGCTATACGCTTTCCTACAGCGCCGGAGACTGGGAGGGATTGCTCGTAAAGACGGACATTGCCGGGACCGAAGAGTGGACCAGCGTTATCGGGGGTAACCGCGATGACCGGATCCATAGCGTCAGGCAGACAGTGAATGGGGAGTATGTTTTCACGGGATTTACGTTGTCATTCGGTGCCGGTGATAAGGATCTCTGGATGGGGAAGACGAATTCATCAGGCGAATTGTTATGGCAGGTCGCGTTGGGGGGAGGTTACGACGATCAGGGACACCTGATCAGTCTGTGCGACGACGGCGGCTATATCATCACGGGTGAAACCAGTTCTTTTGGTCCCGGCGGCAGGGATTTCTGGCTGGTCAAGACCGATGCATCTGGCAACGTGGATTGGGACCGCACCTTCGGCGGTCCGCTGGTTGATTATTGCCACGGAGTCGAGCAGACCTATGACGGTGGGTACATCCTCATCGGAACGACGGAGTCCTATGGAGCCGGTGAATACGATTTCTGGTTGATTAAGACGGATGCCTACGGCAATGAAGAGTGGTCCCGGACCTACGGGGGACCCCAGGACGACAGTGCTCACGGCGTGCACCAGACCGATGACGGGGGTTATATCCTGGGAGGTTGTAGCTGGTCGTATACCGCCGGCGGATGCGATTTCTGGCTGATCAAGACGGACGTCACGGGAAACGAACAGTGGAGCAATCACTTCGGTGGTTACAGCAACGACTGCTGTTATTCCGTGCAGGAGACGACCGACGGAGGCTATGTATTGGCCGGGTGGTCGTATTCATTCGGCGCCGGTGAATGCGATTACTGGGTGATTAAGACGGATTTTTCGGGCGATGAGATCTGGAACTGCACCCTCGGCGGATCCGGTCTCGATCACGGCCAGAGCATCCAACAGACCGGCGACGGTGGATTCGTCGTCACGGGACATTCGACATCCTACGGTTCCGGAGGCCGCGACGCATGGTTGGTGAAATTGGCCGGGCCGCCGGTCTACGTCGTCGCGACTCCGCAAAACCCGCCGGTCGTCATCCCCGGGAGTGGAGGACAGTTCGAAATCGACGTCGAGGTCGGTAACTACTCTGCCAGTATCCAAATTTTCGACGTATGGGCTGACGTATTGCTGCCTTCCGGGAGCGCTTTCGGTCCCCTCTTCGTACGCTCGGGCGTTGGCCTGCTTCCTGATGAATCCTTGAACCGTCACCTGATTCAAAGTGTCGGCTCCGGCGCGCCGCCCGGGGAGTACCGATACAGCATCTACGCGGGCATTTACCCCGATTCCGTCATCAGCGTGGGGAGTTTTACGTTTTTCAAGGAAGGCAGCGCCGGGGAAACTTGTCCTCCGGGAGCGGGTGATTTCCCGGTTGCCGGTTGGGAGGAAACACTGGTCAGCATGGGCGGAAACAGTGTTGCGCCTCTGACTCTCACCCCGCATCCGAATCCGTTCAACGCCACGACGATGATTTCCTTCAGCCTGCCCGAGGCTGGCTTGGTCAACCTCCGGGTATACGACGTCATGGGTCGCGAAGACGGTCACCGAAACGCCGGTACTCACGAAGTGACCTGGGACGCGTCCGATCTGACGTCGGGTGTGTACTTGTACCAATTGCAGGCTGGGGATTTCACAGTCAGCGGTAAGATAGGGCTGATGAAGTAACGGCGTCACTTTTTCCGCAAGATGCTGTCCCCAGGGAACCACTTCGTGGTGCGATCTTGCGCTGCAACTAAGCATTCTTTAAGGCGGATCTGCGGATCCGTCTTATTGATTATCACGAATAAAATTTTTTCTCCAATTCTATATTATTTCTTGACTTTGAGAATATCTTTCATTATATTCTATTATTATAGTTAAAGAAATAATCAAATACATGCGATGTGTTCCCCACAAGAACAGAAGATCCAACGATGGGGTAGAAGGTCACAATACGCCAATATGGGATTACGATGGCCAACCTATATCTAACTTCTATCATACCAATGGAGGCACTATGAGTGTAGATCGAATTCTAGTCTTATCCTTGGTGATTATGGCAGTGGGAGTCATCGCACCTGCAGCTTTGGGTTATTCTGCCGGCCCACCTGACAACCACGCTGCCAATCCACCCGGTTACCTCAATTGCACGGCATGTCATGCAACTTTCCCGGTCAACTCTGGTCCCGGAATTATCTTTATGCTTTTTCCACCTCTCAATTATGTATCGGGAGCAACCATTCCAGTGGATATCAGTGTTGCCGACCCGGCGGGCTTTCGTTGGGGATTCGAAATGACCTGCCTGGATTTTGGTGGCAATCCGACCGGTCAGTTTATCATTACTGATCCAGCACACACGCAGCTATCAACTCACTATGTCAAGCAAACCAGTACAGGTACCTTTCCAGGTTCCGGCTTCGGAGTCGCCTGGCCCATCCTCTGGACCGCACCTAACAGTGCCTGGCCGGTCACCTTTTATTTTGCCGGCAATGGCGCCAACAATGATGGATTTAACATCGGTGATTATATTTACACAGACTCATTGGTTGTCAACGCCGCCCATCCCGCCTACATCACGCTGACACCAAACGATACAACAACATTTCCCGCATCGGGCGGAATCCTGGATTATAATATAGCGGGAACCAGTGTATCTGGCATACCGGAAATCCTGGATGTATGGGTGGATGTGACCTTACCTTCCGGCAGCATTTACGGACCGGTTCTAGGTCCCATACAGAACTTTGCCATGCCTCCTCTAACGTCTGTCAACAGAGACCGTACGCTGACGATCCCCGCTGGTGCGCCTGCCGGGAATTATTCGCTGAACGGTTACTTCGGCGTTTATAGTCCTCCGACTCACACCATTTACGCCGAATCCCACTTCACGTTTAATAAGACAGCTGACGGTGATGGCGAACCTGTTCTGGGAGAATGGTTTGTCGATACAGGTGAGCCATTCATTACTGAAGCGGATTTGGATGGAGTGCCGGTGGAATACTCGCTGTACCATAATTTCCCCAATCCATTTAATCCGATAACCACCATCAGCTTTGGTTTGCCAGAGGCGGGACACGTTAAGCTTGCTGTCTATGATCTGCAGGGACGTGAGGTTGCGGTTCTGGTGGACAATCATTGCCATGCAGGTATCCAGGAAGTGACCTTCG
>JALGZU010000618.1 GCA_025774735.1 candidate division LCP-89 bacterium
CCGATTCTGGGAGGAGAATGACTTCTTCCACACCGAGCCGAATCCGGAGAAGGAGCCCTACGTGATCATGATGCCGCCTCCTAACGTGACCGGCATCCTGCACATGGGACACGCCCTTCAGGACAGCATCCAGGATGCCCTGATCCGTTACTATCGCATGCAGGGCAGGGAAGCTCTCTGGATGCCCGGGATGGATCATGCCGGCATCGCTACGCAGAATGTTGTAGAAAAGGAGCTCGCAGATAAGGGCACTAATAAGGAAGAGCTGGGACGCGAGGCGTTTCTGGAAAAGGTCTGGGAGTGGAAGGAGAAGCACGGCGGGATCATCTCGGTGCAGAAGCGGCGTCTGGGCGATTCGCCCGACTGGCAGAGGGAACGGTTCACTATGGATGAAGGGATGTCCCGGGCCGTCGCCGAAGCGTTCGTGCAGTTATATAATGAAGGGCTGATCTATCGCGGGGATTATATCGTCAACTGGTGCCCGCGCTGCCGCACGGCGATTTCCGACGAAGAAGTCGATCATAAAGATACCGATGGAAAGCTCTGGTACATCCGCTATCCTCTGAAAGATTCGGACGATTTTCTGACCGTCGCCACGACCCGTCCCGAGACGATGTTGGGCGACACCGCCGTCGCCGCCAATCCTAAGGATAAAAGGTTCAAACACCTTAAGGGAAAGACCGTATTACTTCCCGTTCTGGGACGCGAAATCCCGGTGATCTTTGACAGTTTCGTCGATCCTGAATTCGGTACAGGCCTGGTGAAGGTTACTCCCGCGCACGATCCCAACGATTTCGACATGGGGCAGAGGCACGATCTGGAGCGGGTAAAGGTTTTGGACGATCAGGGCATGATGACCGCCGAAGCGGGTCCCGATTTCCAAGGGCAGGAGCGCTTCGAGTGCCGCAAAGTTCTGGTGAAGCGGCTCGAAGATCACGGTTTGATCGAGAAGATCGAAACGCACAAGCACTCCGTCGGCCATTGCCAGCGTTGTAAGACCATGATCGAGCCCTACCTCTCGCGGCAGTGGTTCGTAAAAATGCAGCCGCTGGCGGAACCGGGGATTGAAGCCGCCGGGTCAAATTTGTGCCAAAACGCTGGGTAAAAGTGTATCTTGCCTGGCTGGAGAATATCCGGGATTGGTGCATATCACGGCAGCTCTGGTGGGGGCACCGCATTCCGGTTTACCAGTGTGACGATTGCGGCCATGAGTGGGCGACTGCGAACACGCCCGAGAAGTGTCCGGAATGCGGCGGCAGATCCATTCATCAGGATCCCGACGTTTTGGATACCTGGTTTTCATCCTGGCTCTGGCCGTTCTCAACCTTAGGCTGGCCGGAGAAGAACGATTCACTCAAATATTTTTATCCCACCGATGTACTGGTATCCGGCTACGATATCATCTTTTTCTGGATCGCCCGGATGATCATGGCCGGGATAAAATTCACCGGCGAGGAGCCCTATCACACCGTTTACATCACCGGCATGATCAAGGACGAGCTGGGGCGCTGGATGTCCAAGTCACTGGGCAACGGCATCGATCCGCTGGAGATGATCGACCAGTACGGCGCGGACGCAGTGCGATACAGCCTGGTGGTCTTGACCACCGAAGGCCAGGACATCCGGCTGGCGCCGTCACGCTTCGAAATGGGGCGCAATTTCGCCAATAAACTCTGGAACGCGGCGCGCTTCCTCTTGATGCAGGAGAAACCCGGCAGATTTTCGGTGAATCAACCGGCGGAATTGAGGCTGGAAGACCGCTGGATCCTATCCCGGTTGCAGAAGATGCTGCAGACCGTAGAGAAGAAGGTAGAGCGATACCGGCTCAACGAAGCGCTTCTGGTAATATACGATTTCACCTGGCATGACTTCTGTGACTGGTACGTGGAGCTGATCAAACCGAGGCTTTATAAAGCCGATGACGCTCAGGAGCGCGAAGGCGTTCTGGCGCTGGCACTGCAAATTTTCGAATCGGCTTTAAGAGCCCTGCATCCCTTCATGCCTTTCGTCACCGAAGAGCTGTGGCAGCAAATCAGGGTGCTTGACGGTCTCGATCTGGACATCAAAGAGTCAGATACCATCATGCATCAGGCCTATCCGCTTGCGGACAAATCTTTAAACGATTCCGCCGCGGAAAAAAAGATGGCGCTGCTGCAGGGCGTCATCCAGGCCGTTCGCAACATCCGCTCGGAAATGGACGTGCCACCTCGGGCGAAAGCAGAGCTTCACGTTAACGGAAATGCCGGGAAATTGAAAACTCTCGAGGCGGAATTTGCGATGCTCAGCACACTCGCCGGCATCACAGATCTGAAAAGAGCGGAGCGAAAGCCCGAACATTCCGCCAGCGCAGTCGTCGGGGATCTCGAAATCTACATACCTCTGAAAGGGTTGATAGATCTACAGGTGGAAAGGTCCAGGCTTGATAAGGAGATTACTCGACATGAAGGCATGTTGAATGGAGTGGTGAAAAAGCTCGACAACGCCTCTTTTTTGCAGAAAGCCCCTGAGGATATTGTCCAGCGCGAACGGGAGAAACGGAGAGATCTGGAAGAGAAGCTTGAGAAGTTCAGAAAAAATCGCGTGAGCCTTGATTGAACACTGCAAAGAACAGCTTTTTGAGAAATAAAACACTTTAATAATGACGATAGAAACTATTACTAAAAGTAAAAAATAAATATTAAAAAACCGCTTGACTTTTCGAACATTCATGTTATATTATAGGTTTCCTTATTTGCTGGCGTAGCTCAGTCGGTAGAGCAGCTGATTTGTAATCAGCCGGTCGGGGGTTCGAATCCCTTCGCCAGCTCTGCCTTGCCAGCTCGGACGAACTAAAAGACATACCACCCAGCATTGTCCTGTAATTATTGAAGTTACGGAACAGTGGATGGGTTGTTGTGCTCCTTTTTTGATGGGGAGATGCCCGAGTGGTCAAAGGGAGCAGACTGTAAATCTGCCGGCTGAGGCCTACGGAGGTTCAAACCCTCCTCTCCCCACAACATTGCGGGAGTAGCTCAGTTGGCTAGAGCATCAGCCTTCCAAGCTGAGGGTCGCGGGTTCGAATCCCGTTTCCCGCTCGGCACCGATTTTAAG
>JALGZU010000619.1 GCA_025774735.1 candidate division LCP-89 bacterium
GAACCGGTCTCGGTGATGTCCAGGTCGAGGTTGTCGTAATTGATGACCGTGCCCTGCATCAGCTTCACCCACGAACGCGACATAGGCCGCAAGGGCTGTGTCGCCGCGTTGCGGTCGTCCATCCCTTCGAAATGCACCGTGACCCGGTAGCGGTGAGCGACGCGCAGTTCTTTTGTCACCGGATTATAGCGCACCGGGTGCATGCGCACCCCCACCAGCCGGATGCCGCGCATCAGGGCCGGTTCGCCGGTCATAACCTCCTCTGCGGGGTAGAAGGCGTCCCGGGAATAAGCCGCCATGTCGAATATGATCGGTTGGGGCTCCTCCTCCAGGTCGGTGGGATCCTTCCCCTGCGCCGGCATCAGCTCGATGCTGGTTAGGGTGGTCGTCTCCAGAGCTTCGAACTCCGCTCTGACTCCGGAACGGGCAGGTATGGCTAAAAGGCGGGTGAAATGAGGTGCTTCGGGCGAGCCTAGATCGAGTTCGTAGCCCCCGCCGGGGATTTCGACGCGGTCCCAGCGGCGCCCCTCAAGGGTCGCCTCCAGCCGTTCGATACCCGCCAGGCGCACCTCGAATTCAATCCGGTCGGAGCGGTAGTCTGTGACGTCGATTCTGACCGGATCGCCCGCCGTGTCATTGCGCAACAGTATCTCTTCAGCGTTCGCAATACCAGCGATCACAAAAGTCAATCCGAGATAGAATAGAATTGTGCGAATGCTCATCAATGTCCCCATGTTTCTGTGCGTTGTTGCCCGTACGAAAAAAAGCCGCGATGGATAGAGCGCGGCGCTCTGGTATTGATGTATGCAATGAATGACGCTGTCAGCAGCATTTCGTGCCCCGGCAAGTTGTCTCAATATAATATAAATAAATTTTGTATCTAAAGCAAGGTTTTTTTAAAAACCCGCCATTTTTTTTAAAGAGAACATCCGATTCCAAATCGTTCGATGCAACTTGAGAGCCGCTTCTGGAGTTGAAGTGAAAATTCGGATTGGTCAGATAACCAGGGTGTCCATCGGGAGACTGAGTGGTCCCAGAATCTGTTTTCGATGGCATGTCCTTTGCTTTTTCTCTAATAGGCTGGGGACCGGCGTGCTTGTTGCCCCGCTTAGCATTCTAAAAGTGTAGCGAAACAATACATAAATGGACTGGGATGCTATCATTTCGACGAGCTGAACCATTTGTAGGGCTTCTCCGCCCTTTTTTTCAACGTTCCGAGCACAAATCGTGACAGGATTATAAATCGAAGGGAAAACAAAATGAAGAGAATGGTTTTATTGATGGTGCCGGTCATATTGGTATTTATGGCTGCATCGATGACACAGGCTGAAGACCAGGGCTTCCTGCGTTACCCCGACGTATCGGGAGACAAGGTGGTCTTCGCCTCCGAAGGCGACCTCTGGATCGCGCCCTCGAACGGCGGACTGGCATCCCGCCTCACCATCCACGATGGCGGGGAACGCCACCCCAAGTTCTCCGCCGACGGCAAATGGATTGCCTATGATGGCGACTACGACGGCAACCAGGACGTCTATCTCATTCCCGTCAGCGGAGGCGAACCGAAGCGCCTGACCTTCCATGGCGGAGGGGAAGCCGTCACAGACTGGACGCCGGACGGCAAGATCATGTATCGTTGCCGGTACACCAATGGTCAGTATCTGTACAGGAACTACGTCGTCTCTCCGGAAGGCAGCTATCCCGAAGATATCGGCCTGGACGAGGCCGCTCTGGTATCCTTCGAACCGAACGGCAGCCGCATCGCTTATACGCGCCTCTTCCGCAACCTCGCCACCTGGAAGCACTACAAGGGCGGCATGAACGACGAGATCTGGGTGGCCGACCTGAAAAAGAAAAAGTACGGTAAAAAATCTATCTCCACCTATGTGGGACATAATTCCTGGCCTATGTGGATCGGCGAGCGCATCTATTTTGTCTCCGATTCTCTCGGGCGCCAGAATATCTGGTCAATGAAACCGGATGGATCGGATCAGAAACAGCACACCTTCCACACCGACTGGGATATCCGCTGGCCCAGCGCCGGTGGACACATCATCGTCTACCAGCTCAAGATGGATATCTGGAAATTCGATACCCGCACTGGCCAGACTGCTCAAATCAACATCGAACTGCCCTCGGAACGGC
>JALGZU010000620.1 GCA_025774735.1 candidate division LCP-89 bacterium
AACCTGGACAACGACAACTGGGAATTCCACATGTTCGATACCGTCAAGGGGTCGGACTACCTGGGCGACCAGGACGCGGCGGAAATCCTGGCCAAAGAGGCTCCCGAGGTCATCTACGAGTTGGAACACATGGGCGCGCCGTTTTCGCGCACCCCCGAGGGCAAGATCGCGCAGCGGAAGTTCGGCGGGCACACGCTGAACTTCGGCGAGAAGCCGGCCCTGCGGGCCTGTTACAGCGCCGACTACACCGGACACGTGTTGCTGCACACCCTCTTTGAACAGTGCATCAAGCACGGGGTGCGGTTTTACAACGAATTCCAGGTGGTGCACCTGGATGGGACATCCGCAACGGCGGGCTGCACGTCTTCCAGGCCAAGGCGGTGCTGTTCGCTTCAGGCGGGTACGGACGAGCGTACAAGATCACCACCAACGCTCACGCCAACACCGGCGACGGGTTGGGGATGGTCTTGAACGCGGGGCTGCCGCTGGAGGACATGGAGTTCGTGCAGTTCCACCCCACCGGCATTTACAGGAACGGCATCCTGATGACCGAAGGAGCCCGCGGCGAGGGGGCCTACCTTCTGAACAAGGACGGTGAACGTTTCATGAAGCGCTACGCACCGACGCTGATGGAGCTGGCTCCCCGCGATATGGCGGCACGAGCCCTCCAGACCGAGATCAACGAAGGGCGGGGCTGCCAGACGCCGGAACAGAAGGAGCAAGGCCTCCCCGGCGATTTCGTCCACCTCGATCTGACGCACCTGGGTGAAGCCAAGCTGCGGGAAGTGCTGCCGCAGATTTTCGATCTGGCGAATAACTTCGCCGGAGTGGACGTGGCCAGCGAACCGACGCCCATCCAGCCGACGGCTCACTACAGCATGGGCGGCCTCCCTTGCACGACGGACGGGCGGGTGATCATGGACGTCAAGAACCGGGTGGTGCGAGGGCTGTACGCCGCCGGGGAATGCGCCTGCGTGAGCGTGCACGGCGCCAACCGCTTGGGCTGCAATTCGACGCAGGATGCCACGCTGTACGGCCGCCGAACCGGGCGCACCATCGCCAAAGATGTCCCCGATTTGATCTACGAAGATCTACCCGAGGAGGGCGTCAGGGAGGCGCAGGCGAACCTGGACTGGTTCTTCGGGGCCAACGGTCCGGAGAACGTCGCCGACATCCGTTCCGAGCTGCAGGAGACCATGATGAAGAACTGCGGCATCTTCCGGGAGGAGAAGGCGCTGACCGAGCAGTTGGACATCGTCAAGGGACTGCAGGAACGCTTCCAAAAGATCGGCGTCAAGGATAAGAGCCGAACGTTCAACACGGAGGTGATGGAGGCGATGGAGTTGGGGCACCTGCTGAACTTCTCCGAGGTCATCGTAGTCGGAGCGATCACGCGACAGGAGAGCCGCGGGGCTCACGCCCGCACGGATTACCCCGACCGCAACGACAAGAAATGGCTTAAGCACACCTTCGCCTACCGCACGGACGGCAAGATCCGGCTGGATTACAAACCGGTGACCATCACCCGTTTCGAACCGAAGGAAAGGAAGTACTGATCATGAAAACAAGCTTCAAGATATACCGGTACAACCCGGAATCGGGGCGGGAAGCCCACTACCAGATCTTCGAAGTGGAGGTGGGAAAAGGGCAGACAGTCCTGGACGTGCTGGGCGAAATCAAGGCGCACCAGGACGGATCGCTGGTTTACCGGCGTTCCTGCCGCAGCGGCATCTGCGGGTCCTGTGCCATGCAGATCAACGGCCTGAACCGGCTGGCCTGCGAAACCCAGATCGTCGACCTTAAGGGGAAGACGGTGACGGTCGATCCCCTGCCGGGCTTCCAGCCGATCAAAGATTTAGCGGTGGACATGGAGCCTTTTTACGAGAAACTGCGCGATATTCTGCCCTACCTGATCAACCCGGACGCTCCGCCCACGGACAAGGAGAGGATCCAGTCGCCGGAACAGTTCAAGATGATCGAACTGGCGACATCTTGCATCCTGTGCGCCTCGTGCACCTCGTCCTGCCCGTCCTTCTGGGCGGACAAGCAGTACCTGGGCCCGGCGGCTCTGCTGAAGGCCTACCGCTACGTGTACGACACCCGGGACGCGGGCTACGCCGACCGGTCGGGTGCGGTGAACAACAAGCACGGCCTGTGGCGCTGCCACACCATCATGAACTGCAACGACGCCTGCCCCAAGCACATTTTCCCGACGGAGGGGATCAGCCTGCTGAAGAGGAAGGTGGTGGAAGAAAGGTATTAACGGTGCAGTCAGGCGCCCTCGCAAGAATTTTGTCCATCCGTAAGGCCAGGAGTTAATACCGTAGGGCGGGGGTGCTTCCCCCGCCAACGTTAATACCATGAAAAAAATCCGGTTGGGCGAAAAAGCATATTTTGAAAAGGGTGTCTCTTGTTCGATTACCATTCGAGCGGCTGATAATATAGAATTATTCAACGATGCGGAATTCGTCGAAATATGTGGCTCAAAGTTAAAGGAAGTTACTAATAAATATAAAATTACGATTATTGTTTTTTGCTTTATGCCTGATCACGTTCATATTCTTTTAAATAATAATTCTGGTTCATCCATCGTTGACTTCGTTCGAGATTTTAAATACAAATGCACTCGGGAAGCCTGGAATTTTGGTTTCAAGGGGTCTGTATTTAAGAAGAGTTTCCATGACCGTTTCTTGCGAAATGAAGCAGAATTAAAGGCAAAGATTGATTATATTTACGAAAATCCAATTCTCAAAGGATTACCCGAGGATAGGATTAAGCCGCCCTATGCAGGATCGGATTTGTTCGATTTAACATAAGAGTGGCGGGGGAAGCACCCCCGCCCTACGGGTATAAATAGTATGAAGAACTGCAACGACGCCTGCCCCAAGCACATCTTCCCCACCGAAGGCATCAGCCACCTGAAGCGCAAGGTGGTGGAGGAAAGGTATTAGCAATGCGGTTAAACCGTTGTGTCAGGTTTACCCTTAGTGGTATTGCGGCGCAGCCGTGTGACCTGAAAGGATCGGATCGCAGCAACCCGGGTGAAAACAGATGAAAGCAATCGTAGTCACAAAATACGGATCCCCGGATGTTCTTCAGCTTAAAGAAGTCGAAAAGCCTGCTGCCGGGGACAATGAAATACTGATAAGAATACATGCGGCAGCAGTAAACGCCACAGATCCGGTATTTCGGAAGGG